>NZ_JAHABE010000017.1:0-26883 GCF_018376515.1 Veillonella sp. oral taxon 158
AATGTGTATGCCTGGCGATAACGTAACAATGAACATCGAATTGATTACACCAATCGCTATTGAAGAAGGTCTTCGTTTCGCGATTCGCGAAGGTGGCCATACAGTAGGCGCTGGCGTAGTAACAGCAATCGAAGGTTAATTTAACCTTTTATGCTCATCGTAGTGATGCGTTGAGCACAATACATGCAGCACTCAGAGCGGCAGCTAATGCCGCTCTCGTGTTGTGTTTTTAAACTATGAAGTAGAAGGTTGCCTCTGCGGAGGAGAATTTCTATGGAGCAGCCCATTCACGAAATGGACGACAGGAGGAATTATTAATAATGGCTAAACAGCAAAAAATCCGTATTCGCCTTAAGGCATACGACCACAAAGCTCTCGATCAAAGCGCTGCTAAGATCGTAGACACTGCAAAAAGAAATGGCGCTATGGTTTCTGGTCCGATTCCATTGCCAACAGAAAAGAATATCTTCACAATTCTTCGTTCTGTACACGTAAACAAAGATTCTCGTGAACAATTCGAAATGCGTACACATAAACGCTTAATCGATATTCTTGAACCAAATTCGAAAACAGTAGATGCTATCACTCGTTTAGATTTACCAGCTGGTGTATCTATTGAAATAAAACTATAAGGAGGTGCGATAATGTCTAAAGCTATTTTGGGTAAAAAATTAGGAATGACACAAGTCTTCACAGCTGAAGGCCAATTAGTTCCTGTAACAGTAGTGGAAACTACCCCAAGCGTTGTAGTGCGCGTTAAGACTGTTGAAACAGACGGCTACGAAGCAGTACAAATTGGTTACGGTTCCATTAAAGAAAAACATTTAACAAAACCTGTAAAAGGTCAGTTCGACAAAGCTGGCGTAGCTCCAGTGAAATATCTTCGCGAAGTTCGCGTTGCAAATGCAGCTGACTACACAGTAGGCCAAACTCTGGCAGCTGATATCTTCGCAGAAGGTGAATTAGTGGACGTAGTGGGTACAGGTAAAGGTAAGGGTTTTGCTGGCACAATTAAACGCCATAACTTCTCCCGTGGTCCTGAAACTCATGGTTCTAAATCTCACCGTGAACCTGGTTCCATCGGTCCTATGATCTCCGGTGGTGGCGGTAAGGTATACAAAGGTAAAAAACTCCCTGGACAAATGGGTGGTTACAGAGTTACCGTACAACGCTTATCTGTTGTGAAAGTTGATGCTGAACGTAACCTTTTATTGGTTAAAGGCGGTATCCCAGGCGCTAAAGGCAGCTTGGTTATGGTTCGCAACACGGTTAAACCTGTTAAATAATCATTTGTCGAAAGGAGGATTATGTAATGCCTACAGTAGCAACATATAATCAATCCGGCGTTAAAGTCGGTGAAATACAGTTAAACGATGCAGTATTCGGCGTTGAAGTTAACGAAGCCGTAATGCATCAAGCCGTAGTTCGTCAATTGTCTAACGAACGTCTCGGCACACATGCAACAAAAACTAGAGGTATGGTTCGTGGCGGTGGCCGCAAACCTTGGAAACAAAAAGGTACTGGCCGTGCACGTGCAGGCTCCAGCCGTTCCCCAATCTGGATCGGTGGCGGTACTACATTTGGTCCACAACCTCGCAGCTATTACAAAGCTATGCCTCGTAAGGCTAGACGTTTAGCAGTTAAATCTGCTCTTAGCGATAAAGTGAATAATAGCGAATTATACGTTTTGGAAGAAATCACATTAGCAGCTCCTAAAACTAAAGAAGTGTTGAACATTATCAATAGCTTCAACGTTGGTGATGCAAAAGTATTGTTCATCACTGAAGGTGATGTAAATGTTGAACGTTCCGCTCGCAACATTCAAGGTGTTAAAGCTTTGGCTTGCGAAGGTATGAACATTTTCGATCTTCTTCATTACGATAAGCTCTTCATTACTAAAGGCGCTGTCGCAAAAATCGAGGAGGTACTTGGATAATGCAATTACATGATGTACTAATCCGCCCGGTTATTACCGAAAAATCCACTATGCTTATGGAAGAAGGCAAATACACTTTCCGTGTGCCTTTAACTGCAAATAAAGTGCAAATCCGTCAAGCAGTTGAAAAAATCTTCAATGTAAAAGTAGAAAAAGTAGCTACTATTCGCGTTTTAGGCAAAACTAAACGCATGGGTCGTACACAAGGTAAACGTAGCGATTACAAAAAAGCTATCGTTACTTTAAAAGCTGGCGAATCCATTGAATTCTTTGAAGGTGTCTAAGAGTCTAGTTGTAAGGAGGCCCACTAATGGCAATTAAATCATTTAAACCGTACTCCGCTGGTCGCCGGTTTATGACAGTATCCGCCTTCGACGAAATCACAGCAAGCAAACCGGAAAAATCCTTGCTCGCTAAGGTTTCTCAAAAAGGTGGTCGTAACAATACTGGTAAAATGACAGTTCGTCACCAAGGTGGCGGTCATAAACGTCAATACCGTATTATTGACTTCAAACGTACTAAAGATAATATTCCAGCTAAAGTAGCAACAATCGAGTATGATCCTAACCGTTCTTCTCGTATCGCTTTGCTTAACTATGCTGATGGTGAAAAACGCTACATTTTAGCTCCTAACGGCTTAAAAGTTGGTGACGTTGTTTTCTCCGGTCCTGAATCTGATATTAAACCTGGTAACTGCTTACCATTGATTAATATCCCTGACGGTACACAAATCCACAATATCGAATTGAAAATCGGTAAAGGTGGCCAAATCGTTCGTTCCGCTGGTACATCCGCTCAATTGATGGGTAAAGATAATGGCTATGCTATTCTTCGTTTACCATCTGGCGAAATGCGTCGCGTACGTCAAGAATGCCGTGCAACAGTTGGTGTTGTTGGTAACACTGACCACAGCAACCAAGTAATTGGTAAAGCTGGTCGTCATCGTTGGATGGGCGTTCGTCCTGGCACTCGTGGTGTTGTAATGAACCCTTGTGACCATCCACATGGTGGTGGTGAAGGTAAATCTCCTGTTGGTCGTAAACATCCTGTTACACCTTGGGGCAAACCAGCACATGGTGTTAAAACTCGCGACAAGAAAAAAGCTTCTAACAGCTTAATCATTAAACGTCGTACAAAATAGGATAAAGGAAAGGAGATAAAATAGTGTCCAGATCTATTAAAAAAGGCCCTTTCGTAGCAGATCATTTGCTTAAGAAAGTTGAAGCTTTAAACGAAACTAACGAAAAGAAAGTTGTAAAAACCTGGTCCCGTGCCTCTACTATTATCCCAAGTTTTGTAGGCCACACAATTGCTGTGCATGATGGTCGCAAACACGTACCTGTATTCATTACAGAAGATATGGTAGGTCATAAATTAGGTGAGTTCGCTCCTACACGTACTTATAAAGGTCATGGTAAGGACGAAAAATCTACAGGCAGAAAATAGGAGGAATTAATACATGGAAGCAAAAGCAATCGCTAGACATATCCGAATCGCGCCTCGTAAAATCCGTATCGTTGCTGATTTAGTGCGCGGTAAAAACATCGGCGAAGCATTTGCCATCTTGAAGTTCACTCCGAAAGTTGGCGCTGATGTAGTAGAAAAAGTTATGCGTTCTGCAATCGCAAACGCTGAACATAATTTCGATATGAATGTTGACAATCTTTACGTATCCGAGATCTTCGTTGATCAAGGCCCTACATTAAAACGCATTCATCCTCGTTCCCGTGGTCAAGCTTTCAAAATTTTGAAACGCACTAGCCACGTAACAGTAGTAGTTAAAGAAAGAGCTTAAGAAGGAGGGAAACAGAGTGGGTCAAAAAGTTAATCCACACGGTTTGCGTGTCGGTATCGTAAAAGATTGGGACGCAAAATGGTATGCAGATAAAGATTTCGCTGCTAATCTTCATGAAGACGTAAAAATTCGTAACTTCTTGAAAGAAACCCTTTTCATTGCAGGTATTTCCCGCATTGAAATCGAGCGTACAAATAAACGTATTAAATTGACTATCCACACTGCAAAACCAGGTATGGTTATCGGTCGTGGTGGTGCTGGTATCGAAGATATCAAAAAAGCAATGACTCGTTTCACTGACAAACAAGTGGACGTTAATATCGCAGAAATTAAACAAGCAGACATGGATGCAACTTTAGTTGCTGAAAACATTGCTGGCCAATTGGAACGCCGTATCGGCTTCCGTCGTGCAATGAAACAAGCTGTAGGTCGTACAATGCGCTTAGGTGCAAAAGGTATCAAAATCATGGTAAGTGGTCGTCTTGGCGGCGCTGAAATCGCTCGTAGCGAATCCTACCGTGAAGGTTCCATTCCTTTGCATACACTTCGTGCAGACATCGACTACGGTACTGCTGAAGCTCATACAACTTATGGTTGTATCGGCATTAAAGTATGGATTTACAAAGGTGAAGTTTTGCCAGAAGCAAAACAACCTGCTAAGAAGGAAGAAGGTGGCAAGTAATGCTTATTCCAAAGCGCGTAAAACATCGTAAGCAATTCCGCGGCCGTATGAAAGGTCGTGCTATGCGCGGTAATACAGTGTCTCATGGTGAGTTCGGCTTGGTAGCATGCGAACCATCTTGGATCACTAACCGTCAAATCGAAGCTGCCCGTATTGCTATGACTCGTTATATCAAACGTGGTGGTAAAGTATGGATTAAAATTTTCCCTGACAAACCAATTACAGCTAAACCAGCTGGTACTCGTATGGGTTCCGGTAAAGGTTCTCCTGAATACTGGGTAGCAGTAGTTAAACCAGGTCGTGTAATGTTTGAAATGGACGGTGTGCCAGAAGCTACAGCTCGTGAAGCTATGCGTCTTGCAAGCCATAAACTTCCAATCAAATGCAAATTTGTTGTTAAGGGTAAAGAATTGGGTGGTGACGTAAATGAAGGTTAATGACATTCGCAATATGAGCGCTGCCGAAATGGAACAAAAAGTTTCCGGTCTTAAGGAAGAGTTATTTAACCTCCGTTTTCAGCTTGCAACAGGTCAATTAGAAAATCCTATGCGCATTCGTGAAGTTAAGAAGACAATCGCTCGTATTAAAACTGTACAACGTGAAGTTGAACTTAAATCTGAAAACGCATAATAACAGATTTGTTAAAGGTTGAAAAGGAGGCTTAAAATCGTGGCAGAAGAAAGAAACGTACGTAAAGTCCGCGTAGGTAAAGTTGTAAGCGACAAAATGAATAAAACTGTTGTTGTTGCTGTAGAACGTAAAGTACCTCACGCATTATATAACAAGCCAATGGTTAGCACAAAACGCTTCAAAGCTCATGATGAAAACAATGAGTGCCAAGTTGGCGATACAGTTAAAATTGTAGAAACTCGTCCACTTTCTAAAGATAAATGTTGGAGAGTTGTTGAAATTCTTGAAAGACTAAAATAAGAGTGATGTAAGGAGGAATAGACGATGATCCAGCAACAAACAATTTTGAATGTTGCCGACAACACTGGTGCAAAACGTATTATGTGCATCCAAGTCATGGGCGGTTCTTATCGCAAATTCGGCAATATCGGTGACGTAATCGTTGCTTCTGTAAAAGATGCATCACCCGGTGGCGTTGTCAAGAAAGGCGACGTAGTCAAAGCTGTTATTGTTCGTTCTAAAAAAGGTATCCGCCGTCAAGACGGTTCCTATATCCGTTTCGATGAAAACGCAGCAGTAGTTATTAAAGATGACAAGACCCCTCGTGGTACTCGTATCTTTGGACCTGTAGCTAGAGAACTTCGTGAAAAAGACTTCATGAAAATTGTTTCTTTGGCTCCAGAAGTATTATAAGAAGGAGGAACGCAGCATATGGCTAAACTACAAATCAAAAAAGGCGATACAGTTGTTGTTATCTCCGGTAAAGATAAAGGTAAGCAAGGTACAGTTATCGCAACTGAACCTAAAAAAGAACGCGTATTTGTTGAAGGCGTTAACACTGTAAAACGTCATACAAAACCTTCCCAAGCTAACCCACAAGGCGGCATCGTTACTAAAGAAGCTGGTATCCATGTTTCTAACGTAATGGTTGTTGACCCAGAAACTAAAACAGCTACTCGTATCAAAAAAGTTGAAGGCAAAGACGGTAAATTCGTTCGCGCTACAGTTAAATCTGGTACAGTACTTAAATAATCAGGAAAGGAGGAGCTAAATAAATGTCTCGTTTATTTGAACAATACAACTCTGAAATTAAAAAGAGTTTGCAAGAAAAATTCCAATACGGCAACGTTATGGAAATCCCTAAATTGGAAAAAATCGTTATCAACATCGGCGTTGGTGATGCAGTAGGCAATGCAAAAGCATTGGAAGCAGCAGTTAATGATTTGACTATCATCGCTGGTCAAAAACCTGTAATCACAAAAGCTAAAAAATCCATTGCGAACTTTAAAGTTCGTGAAGGCATGGCGTTGGGTACAAAAGTTACTCTTCGTGGCGAACGCATGTATGAATTCCTTGATAGATTGATCAATGCGGCATTACCTCGTGTACGTGACTTCCGCGGTATCAGCGCTACTGCATTCGATGGCCGTGGTAACTACGCTTTGGGTCTTAAAGAACAGCTCATCTTCCCTGAAATCGAATATGATCAGGTAGAACGTGTTACAGGTATGGATATCATTATCGTAACAAGTGCTAATACAGATGAAGAAGCTCGTGAATTGTTGACTCAATTCGGTATGCCTTTTGAAAAATAATAGGAGGAACATATAGATGGCTAAAAAATCTATGATTGAACGCGAAAAGAAACGCGCTAAAATCGTTGAAAAATATGCAGCTAAACGTGAAGCGTTAAAAGCAGCAGGTGATTATGAAGGCTTATCCAAATTACCAGCAAACGCATCCCCAACACGCTTGCACAACCGTTGCAACTTAACTGGTCGTCCTCACGGCTATATGCGTAAATTCGGTATCAGCCGTATTGCGTTCCGTGAATTGGCGTACAAAGGACAAATTCCTGGTGTTAAAAAAGCCAGCTGGTAATATTAGACGAGAGGAGGTTTTTAGATTATGGTAATGACCGATCCTATCGCGGATATGCTTACGCGCATCCGTAATGCAAACGCTGCACTTCATGAAACGGTAAACATTCCTGCATCTAGAATGAAAGCAGCAGTTCTTGACATCCTTTTACAAGAAGGTTTCGTTAAGAGCGTTGAAAAAGAAGAAAATACTTTAAAAGTAACATTGAAATATGGTTCCAATAACGAAAAAGTTATTACAGGAATTAAACGTATTTCCAAACCTGGTTTACGTGTTTACGCGAAAAAGGAAGAACTTCCTCGTGTACTTGGTGGTTTGGGTATCGCAGTTATTTCTACATCCAAAGGCGTTATGAGCGACAAACAAGCTCGTAAAGAAGGTCTTGGTGGCGAAGTAATCGCATACGTTTGGTAATAGTAGCAATAGGAGGTAGAAATAATGTCACGTATCGGTAGAATGCCTATCGAGATCCCTGCAGGCGTTACTGTTACATATGATAACCATCATATGAACGTAAAAGGTCCTAAAGGCGAATTATCTCGCGATTTGCATCCAGATATGATTATCACTGTAGAAGGTAACACAATTACAGTAGCTCGTCCTTCCGAGGATAAAGCTCATCGTTCCCTTCACGGTTTGACTCGCGCTCTTGTTGCTAATATGGTAACAGGCGTATCTGAAGGATTCACAAAAACTCTTGAAATCAACGGTGTTGGTTACAGAGCGGCTAAACAAGGCAATAAATTAGCTCTTACACTTGGCTTCTCTCATCCAGTAGAAATGGAAGCTCCAGCTGGTATTACAATTGACGTTCCAGCTCCTAACAAAATCGTTGTGTCTGGTGCAGACAAAGAAGTTGTAGGCGCAGTAGCAGCTGATATCCGTAAATGGAGAAAACCAGAACCTTACAAAGGTAAAGGTATCCGCTATGAAGGCGAAGTTGTTCGTCGTAAAGCTGGTAAAGCTGGTGCAAAAGGTAAATAGTAATATCATCTATATGAATGAAAGGAGTGAATATCTTGCCTCGTAAATCTAGTAGAAACATCGCTCGAGCAAAACGTCATCTTCGTATTCGCCGTCACATCTCTGGTACGGCAACTTGCCCACGTTTGAACGTATTCCGTTCTTTAGGCAACATCTATGCTCAAGTTATCGATGACGTAGCAGGTACAACTTTGGTTGCTGCTAGCTCTTTAGATAAAGATTTGAACTTATCCTATGGTGGTAACGTAGCTGCTGCAAAAGCTGTTGGTGAAGCAGTTGCTAAAAAAGCTATCGCTAAAGGTATTGACACAGTAGTGTTTGACCGTGGTGGTTACATTTACCACGGCCGCGTAGCAGCCCTTGCAGAAGGTGCTCGTGAAGCAGGCTTAAAATTCTAAGAAGGAGGAACTATAGACATGGCGAGAATTGACTACACCAGTCTTGATCTTAAAGAAAGAGTAGTATTCATCAACCGCGTAGCCAAAGTAGTTAAAGGCGGTCGTCGTTTTTCCTTCAGCGCTCTTGTAGTTGTTGGTGATGGCAACGGTTATGTAGGCGTTGGCTTAGGTAAAGCAGCGGAAGTACCAGAAGCAATTCGCAAAGGTATCGATGATGCTAAGAAAAATATTGTAAACGTAGCTATTAAAAATGGTACAATCCCTCACAGCGTAACAGGCGTATTCGGCGCAGGCCGCGTATTCTTGAAACCAGCTGCTGAAGGTACTGGCGTTATCGCTGGTGGCCCTGTTCGTGCCGTATTGGAATTAGTAGGTGTTCGTAACATCTTGACTAAATCCTTGGGTTCTTCTAACCCTAACAATATGGTTCGTGCTACAATCGAAGGTTTGAAAGATTTGAAACGCGCTAGCGAAGTTGCTGAACTTCGTGGTAAAACCGTTGAAGAAATCTATAACGCGTAATAAGGAGACAAGAAATGGCACAAGTTAAAGTAACATTAACAAGAAGCTTAATCGGTCGTCCTGAAGATCAACGCGCGACAGTTAAAGCTTTGGGCTTGAAAAAAACTAATTCTCAAGTTGTAAAAGAAGTAACACCTCAAATCGAAGGTATGCTTCACAAAGTTAGACATTTAGTTAAAGTTGAAGAAGTTTAATACTGATAAGGAGGTGCACTGAATGAAACTTCATGAATTACAACCAGCAGCTGGTTCCAAAAAAGCTCGTACTCGTGTAGGCCGTGGTTTAGGTTCTGGCTTGGGTAAAACATCTGGTCGTGGTCAAAAAGGTCAAAACTCCCGTTCTGGCGGTGGCGTTCGCTCCGGTTTTGAAGGCGGCCAAATGCCTCTTTATCGTCGTTTACCAAAACGCGGTTTCAACAACAGCGTTTTTGCTAAACAATATGCTGAAGTTAACGTAGAACAATTGAACCGTTTTGAAGACGGTGCAACAGTTGATCCAGTAGCTCTTATTGAAGCTGGCATTTTGAAAAATGTACGCGATGGTATTCGTATTTTAGGTAACGGTACATTGGAAACTAAAAACTTGACTGTTATCGCTAATGGCTTCACTAAATCTGCTGAAGAAAAAATCACAGCAGCAGGCGGAAAAGTAGAGGTGATCTAGGGTGCTAGATAGCCTCTCGAACATCTTTAAGATTACCGAGTTACGTAACAAGATTTTGTACACGTTGATGATGTTTGCCGTGTTTAGAGCCGGCATTCACATTCCAGTACCAGGTGTAGATGCATCTGTCATTGAATCTTTGTTTACATCCGGTAACCTATTCGGTCTATTAGACTTGTTTGCTGGTGGTGCGCTTAGTAAGTTCTCTATCTTTGCAATGAGTATTACCCCTTACATCAATGCTTCCATCATCATGCAACTGCTTCAGTCTGTAGTTCCACAGTTTGAAGCATGGAGTAAAGATGGTGAGGATGGGCGTAAGAAAATAGCGAAGGTAACTCGTTATGGCACCGTAGTCCTTGGCTTTGTACAAGCCGCTGGCATGGCATTTGCTCTTAGAGCAAACAACGCTTTGGTAAATAATGATTTCCTTAGTGTATTTGTTGTGGCCATCATTCTTACAGCAGGCACATGCTTGTTGATGTGGATTGGTGAGCAAATCACAGCATATGGTATAGGTAATGGTATTTCCTTGATCATCTTTGCTGGTATCGTAGCTCGATTACCAGATGGTCTAGAAACAATTTATCAATATATCCAAAACGGAACAATTAACATGTTCCAAGCATTCTTATTTGCTGTAATTGCACTTGCGATGATTGCTGTCGTAGTCGCAGTTACACAAGGCCAACGTCGCATTCCTATCCAATACGCAAAACGCGTAGTAGGGCGTAAAATGTACGGTGGTCACTCTACATTCTTGCCGTTGAAAGTCAATCAGGCAGGTGTAATTCCAATTATCTTTGCGTCATCTGTGTTGATGTTCCCTGTGACGATTGCGCAATTTATTGACAATGAATTCGTTCATAAAGTTGCGGATCTATTTACATGGGGTACGCCGTTACAAACGGCATTGTATGCATTATTGATCTTTATCTTTACGTATTTCTATACTGCAATCTCTATCAACATTACAGATATGGCAGATAATATGAAAAAATACGGTGGTTTTATCCCAGGCATTCGTGCGGGTAAACCAACTGCTGATTATGTGGATAACGTGATGACCAGAATCACTTTGGCTGGCGCTGTATTCTTAGCTGTCGTTGCTATTATACCGAATTTCCTCGGTAGCATTACCGGCGTCCAAGGCGTATACTTTGGTGGTACGGCTCTTCTCATCGTTGTAGGTGTAGCACTTGATACAATGCAACAAATCGAGTCGCTCATGGTAACACGCCACTATAAAGGCTTTGTGAAATAGGAGGGAAACAATATGTATATTCTATTAATGGGACCTCCTGGTGCTGGTAAAGGCACTCAGGCAGCTCGACTTATTGAAAAATACGGTATTCCCCAAATTTCAACAGGTGATATGTTCCGCGCTGCGATTAAGAACGAAACACCTCTTGGAGTTGAGGCTAAGAAATACATCGATGCTGGTCAATTGGTACCAGACAGTGTAACTGTTGGTATCGTACGTGATCGCTTGGTGAAAGATGACTGCAAATCTGGATTTATTCTTGACGGTTTCCCAAGAACTACAGCACAAGCTGTATCCTTGGATGCAATCCTTAAAGAATTAGGAATTTCTTTGGACGCTGTACTTAACTTAAATGTTCCTACTGAGGAATTGGTTAAACGTATTAGCGAACGAGCTGTTCTAGAAAATCGTGCTGATGATAACCCTGAAACAGTACAGAAACGTCTAGCTGTGTACGACGAATCTACTAAACCATTAATCGACTACTATCGCAACAGCGGATTGTATGAAGAAATCAATGGTTTACAAGATGTAGACGCAGTATTTGCTGACATCATTAAGGCGTTGGAGAAATAATCTATGATTATTTTGAAATCGCCCCATGAGATTGAATGTATCCGCAAGGCAAGTAAGCTTACAGCAGACACGTTGTCCTTGTTAGTAGAAAAGGCTAAACCTGGCATCACGACGCTTGAGTTAGATACAATTGCCGAAGAATATATTCGCAGCCACGGTGGTATACCAAGTTGTAAAGGGTACTATGGATTCCCTGCAACAATCTGTGCTTCTGTTAATGAAGAAGTCGTTCATGGTATTCCGAGCGCTAAGCGCAAGCTTAAAAACGGCGATATCCTCAGTATTGATCTTGTATCATCTATTGATGGATATCACGGCGATTCGGCTGTGACGGTTCCTATCGGTCACGTCAAACCTGATGTGATGAAATTGTTAAAAGTTACAGAAGAAAGTCTGTTCAAGGGAATTGAACAAGTGAAAGTTGGTAACCGAATTGGTGCCATCGGCCACGCTGTTCAAACGTATTGTGAGAAACATGGTTACGGTGTCGTTCGCGACTTCGTAGGTCATGGTTTAGGCCGCGAAATGCATGAAGATCCGCAAATACCAAACTATGGTAGTCCTGAACAAGGACCTATTATGAAACCAGGTATGGTATTGTGTATCGAACCGATGATTACTCTAGGGACGCATCGTGTTCGTGTATTAGGGGATGACTGGACAGCAGTTACCACAGATGGTAAACCTGCTGCTCATTTCGAACATACAGTGGTTGTTACAGAAAACGGCCCTGAAATATTAACTATGCGGGAAGAACCGCGGTTAATTAAATAAAACAGGTAACCGGAGGAAAAGATATGTCAAAAGAAGACGTTATTGAGGTGGAAGGTACGGTAGTTGAGGCATTACCGAATGCCATGTTCCAAGTAGAATTGGAAAATGGTCATATCGTATTGGCTCATGTGTCAGGTAAAATGCGTATGAATTTTATCCGTATTCTTCCTGGTGATAAAGTTACTATGGAACTGACACCGTATGACTTAAATCGTGGTCGCATCACCTATCGCTTTAAATAAGCATAGGGTCCACAAAGGAGGTACTAATGAAGGTTCAACCATCAGTTAAAAAGATATGCGAAAAATGTAAAATCATTAAACGCAAAGGCCGTGTAATGGTTATTTGCGAAAATCCAAAACATAAACAAAAACAAGGATAATCTGATAGGAGGTGGATGATTAGATGGCACGTATCGCCGGTGTAGACTTACCTCGTGATAAACGAGTGGAAATTGGTTTAACTTATATTTATGGTATTGGTCCAACTTTGGCAGCTGAAATTATTGCTAAAACTGGCATCAATCCAGACACACGCGTTCGCGATCTTTCCGAAGATGAAGTCGTGAAAATCCGTGAATTGTTAGATGCTGAATACAAAGTAGAAGGTGACCTTCGTCGTGAAGAAGCACTTAACATTAAACGCTTAATTGAAATCAACTCCTATCGAGGCAAACGTCATCGTATGGGTTTACCACTTCGTGGTCAACGTACTAAAACGAATGCACGTACTCGCAAAGGTCCTAGAAAAGCAATTGCTGGTAAAAAGAAATAAGATAAAGGAGGGATAAAGCGTGGCTAAAAAAGTTGTTAGAACAAAAAGAAAAGAAAAGAAACATATTGAATCCGGTGCGGCTCATATTCGTTCTACATTCAATAACACTATCGTAACTTTGACAGATACAAACGGTAACGCGTTGTCTTGGGCTTCCGCTGGTGGCTTGGGCTTCCGTGGTTCCCGTAAATCCACTCCATTCGCTGCTCAAATGGCTGCTGAACAAGCTGCTAAAGCTGCAATGGAACATGGTCTTCGTACTGTTGAAGTATTCGTAAAAGGTCCTGGATCCGGCCGTGAAGCTGCAATCCGTGCTTTACAAGCTGCAGGTCTTGAAGTTACTTCCATTAAAGACGTAACTCCAATTCCTCACAATGGTTGTCGCCCTCCAAAACGCCGTCGTGTATAATTGATAGCGGCCGATTTGATACGGTGCTATAATTAAACTATGAACGTGTGTTATATAGGAGGATGTTCCTGATGAGCGAAGAAAAGAAACTTAAAATCGAGAAAGTGGACATCGCCGACGGCGGTCGCTATGGTAAGTTCGTATGTGAACCATTGGACCGTGGCTATGGTATCACTCTCGGTAATAGCTTACGCAGAATTTTGCTTTCATCCTTGGATGGGGCAGCTATCACCTCTATCAAAATTGATGGAGTTCTTCATGAATTCTCTACTATTCCTGGTATTCGCGAAGACGTTACGGATATCATCCTTAACTTAAAGCAATTGTGCATCAAAGTTGAAGAAGATGCTCAATTACCTTTGGAAGTACACTTTGACTTCCAAAAGGACGGCGTATTGACAGCTGCTGATTTGGCTGAACAATTCCCACCAGAAGTAGAAGTATTGAATCCTGAACTCGTGATTGCGACAATGGATGAGACAGCTCATCTCGTAATGGATGTAGTGATCGAACGTGGCAAAGGTTACGTTCCTTCTACGAAGAATAAAAAAGATACAGATGTTATCGGTTGCATTCCAATCGATTCCATCTTCTCTCCAATTCTTCGTGCTAAATACGAAGTGAGTGATGTTCGTGTAGGCAATGAAATGGACTTTGACAAACTTACATTAGAAGTTTGGACTGATGGTTCCATTACCGCTGCTGATGCAGTGGCAAAATCTGCTGCCATTATGATTGGTTATTTAGGGAACTTCACTAAATTAGCGCACTCTGCAGACGTTGTAGATGTTAACACAGGTGAAGGCGGTATCGTTGTTGATCCAGTAGGTTCCGATAATGAAGAACCAGCTGTAGATGACGGCCCGGCAAAGATTTCCATCGATGAGTTGGAGCTCTCTGTTCGTGCGTATAACTGCTTGAAACGTGCTGGCATTAATACAATTGCAGATTTGCTAGACAAAACCATTGATGACTTAGGAAAAGTTCGCAATTTAGGTAAAAAATCCATCGATGAAATTGAGGAAAAACTCAACAATCATCCAGGTGGTTTTCACCTTAAACAAAAAGGCGAATAAGGAGGAAGACGAATGTACAGAAAATTAGGCCGCGACAGCTCCGCTCGTAAAGCGTTGTTCCGTAGCATGTTAACATCTTTCTTCCAATATGAGCGTATTGAAACTACTGAAGCTAAAGCGAAAGAACTTCGCTCTTTAGCAGATCAAATGGTAACTTTGGCTAAACGTGGTGATCTTCATGCACGTCGCCAAGTTCTTGCATACCTCATGGATGAAAGTGTAGTAAAAAAATTGTTTGATACAATTGCTCCAAAATATGCAGACCGTCAAGGTGGTTACACTCGTGTAATCAAAACTGGTCTTCGCAAAGGTGACGCTGCACCTTTGGCTATTATCGAGTTAGTTTAATCAAACTCATACGGTGTTGTAACTTACGTTGCAGCACCGTTTTTTTATTGTCAATTTTATGGTACAATCGATTAGTACAATATCGTAATATATTAGCAGTTATCGTAAAGGATGAATAAGTATTGTTAACCTTATGATATATATTTATGGCATTAATTAATGCTTAATTTATAAAGTGGATTACATTAATTTGTTGTAGTTAATAGGTCAATAATGTGATATACAATTTAAAGGTTATACTTTCATAGAAACGAAATTGACTAGAAAGATAGAGGCTATTCATGAACGAAAAAGACATTATGATTGATGTCAATCATATGAGTCATATATATACTGATGAAAACGGCAATGATGTACGCGCATTAGATGATGTGAATTTATCCATCAAGCGCGGCGAGTTTGTATGTATTATCGGTACCAATGGCAGTGGTAAAAGTACCCTAGCCAAGCATTTTAATGTGCTATTACAACCTAGCGAAGGTCATGTTAATGTATGTGGCTTTGATACGCGCGATGAAGCGCATATTTGGGATATTCGCCAACATGTAGGCATGGTATTCCAAAATCCTGATAACCAAATCGTAGCGGCTGTCGTAGAAGAGGACGTTGCCTTTGGTCCTGAAAATCTAGGCATTCCTAGTGATGAAATTAGAAAACGTGTCGATGCAGCGTTAGAAGCTGTTAATATGACTGAATATAGAGAACATGGTCCTCACTTGTTATCTGGTGGTCAAAAGCAGCGCATTGCCATTGCAGGCGTGCTTGCTATGAAACCAGACTGTATTGTTCTTGATGAACCAACGGCCATGCTCGATCCAAAAGGTCGTCGTGAGGTCTTAGAGACAGTCCATAAGCTCAATAAAGAAGAGGGCATTACTATTGTCTTTATTACACACTTCATGGAGGAAGCCGTTACGGCTGACCGTGTGGTGGTTATGAAAAATGGTGTGAAATTACACGATGGCACACCTCGTGAAATCTTTAGTCATGTAGATACCTTGAAAGAACTTGGCCTCGATGTGCCTGTAGCCTCTGAAATTGCTTTCAAATTAAATGCAAAAGGTTATGAAGTGGGTAACAGCATTATAAATAATGAGGAACTGGCAGAAGGTCTAAAAAGTTCAAAACTGGCAGATCAATTAGTAAACTCTAATCATGTGGCTGCTAAGGTTGAAGAAGTTCCTGCTAGTGAGCTGACAACTGATGCAAGAGGGGAGGGATCTCACTAATGGCGATTGTATTAGATAATATTACATACACCTATGGCATGGGAACTCCTTTTGAAAAAACAGCCCTTCATGGTATATCTCTTACTATTGAAAATGGTGAATTTCTAGGTGTTATCGGTCATACTGGTTCTGGTAAATCCACCTTTGTACAACATTTAAATGGTTTATTACACCCTACAACAGGTAAAGTAACTGTAAATGGTGTAGATATTAGTGCCTCCACAGAGGAAGCTAAAAAGATGCGCCACAAGGTAGGCATGGTATTCCAATACCCAGAGCATCAACTATTTGAAGAAACCATCGCTGAAGACATTGCCTTTGGGCCTAAAAATTTAGGCCTTAGTGCTGATGAAGTAGATGAACGCGTTCGTGATGCTATGAAGTTTGTAGGTCTTGACTACAATACCTATGCAGAACGATCTCCGTTTCACTTATCCGGAGGTCAAATGCGCCGCGTTGCTATTGCTGGCGTAGTTGCAATGAATCCAGACTTTTTAGTTCTTGATGAACCATCTGCAGGCTTAGACCCATTTGGTCGTGAAGAAATCTTTGAGGAAATCATTCGTCTCCATAAGGAGAAAGGAATTACGGTTATCCTTGTATCCCATAATATGGAGGATATATCCCGCATGGCCTCTCGCCTAGTAGTACTCGATAAAGGTCGTATAGTACTCGATGGGGAACCGATGGATATCTTTAATAATCATCGAGATGCATTGCAAGCTGTTGGTGTAGATGTACCGCCTGTGTCTGTAACTATGGAGTACTTACGTGAACAAGGTCTTGATGTGTCTAACAGAGTTCTATCTGTAGATGATGCAGTACAAGCAATTCTAGAAGGAGGTAGCCATGTTAAATAACATTACTATTGGTCAATACTTCCCTGGAAATTCTTTCTTGCACCGCATGGATCCACGAGCAAAGATTATTGCTACTACTATTTTCGTAGTCGCCATCTTCTTGGCAGATTCGCCGCTAGCTTATGGTATTGTAGGTGGTTTTACAATCTTTGCCATGCTATTATCTCGTTTACCACTACGTCTTATGTGGACCGCTATTAAACCACTTTGGATTATCATTGTATTTACTATGGGGATTCACATTTTTACGACACCTGGTAATACCATTTTCCAATGGGGCATTATTAATATCACCGATCATGGTGTGGCGATGGGCCTTCAAATGGCGGCACGATTAATTTTCTTAATCTTGTTCTCCTCACTGTTGACTTATACCACATCTCCTATTCGTTTAACTGATGGTATCGAGCATTTGCTCAATCCATTCCGTCGCATTGGCGTACCGGCTCATGAGCTGGCTATGATGATGACTATTGCACTTCGTTTTATTCCGACTTTATTGGATGAGACGGATCGTATTATGAAAGCCCAATCAGCCCGTGGTGCAGACTTTGTGACTGGATCTATCATTCAACGAGCAAAGAATATGGTGCCCTTATTGGTACCATTATTTATCAGTGCTTTCAGACGTGCTGATGAACTGGCTATCGCCATGGAGGCTCGCTGTTATCGTGGCGGTGTAAATCGTACGCGTATGAAAGAATTACAAGTGACCTATGTCGATTATATCGGTGTCGGTGCTGTTATTTTGGTTACTGTTGTACTCATTGCGTTGTGGTGGCTTGGCCTATGAGAAATATACGGATCATAGTTGCTTATGATGGCACTGATTTAGCGGGCTATCAAAAGCAACCTGATGATAAGGGCTTAACCGTACAAGGTTGTTTAGAATATGGCTTGTCAAAAATCTGTAATGAGCCCATTCAAATCTACGGTGCTTCTCGTACGGATGCAGGGGTACATGCAAAGTTTCAAGTATGTACCTTTCAAACCTCTGGTGCTATACCTGCAGAAAATATTCCGCGTGCCATGATAGCTCATATTCCTAAAGATATTGTGGTCCTTGAAGCTGTGGAAATTCCACTCGATTGGAAGCCACGTTGGAATATATACGGTAAAGAGTATGTATATACGATTCATAATCAGCTCATTGCTAATCCGTTGACGAAACGATATCACTGGCATGTAAAGAAGCCTCTCAATATTGAGCTCATGCAAGCTGCTGGTAATGAATTACTAGGTACACATGACTTTACGACCTTAAAGGGGACAAATTCTACACCGGCTGATCCCGTTAAGACTATTATGGGGATTCATGTAGAGGGAAAGGGACCTCATGTGACTATTTCTGTGGTAGGCGATGGGTTCTTATACCATATGGTACGTAATATTGCAGGCTTACTCGTAGATGTAGGCCTTGGTCGCCGTAAGGTAGAGGATATCAAAGGCTATTTAGCTGCTAAAGACCGTCGCGTTATCGGCAAAACGGCGCCTGCTCAAGGTTTATGTTTAGAAGAAATCTTCTTTACTGAGGAACGACAACAAGAGGTATTACGGAATAAATATTCTATATAATTTAAGAATAAATATTCTATATAATTTCATATAGAATATTTTTTAAACGAGTAATTATGAAACGATGAGCATAAATACTAAAAGGATACTACGAAAAAAGTAGTATCCTTTTTCTCTTATAAGTTTTAGTTATAATGCTCTAATTTATACCTATTATTATGAGAAATGATACATTGTAAACCTAAAGTATACATGATACAATGACGATATAAGACAGATTCGTACTATACATATATAAAAATAGTAAGTTAGACTCTTGTCAGCAGTGTAATTTTTATCCTAAGGAGGGTGAATCTCTTGCAAAAACGTAAAGATTTTATCTGGAAAATGGGCGGCCAACAAGGTGAAGGTATCGAGAGTTGCGGCGAAATTATGGCGACAATCCTCGCTAAAGAAGGCTATTCCTTGTATAGCCAACGTTTATTTGCATCTCGTATCAAAGGTGGTCATACTACATTCGCATTGCGCGTAGCATTAGAACAAATTATGTCTATCGGTGAAGGCGTAGACTTCTTGCTAGCTCTTGACCAAGAAACTGTTGATATGCACGGTTCTGAAGTTCGTGATGGCGGTTACATCATCTGTGATAGCAAAGTAAAACCGGACTTTTCTAAATACGAAGGTACAAAAATCAATTGCTTATCCTTGCCAATCTCTGAAACAGCGATGAAACAAGGCTCTATGTTGATGCGTAACATCGTAGCACTTGGCATGTCCGTAGCACTTCTTGGTTTTGAAACTAAGTTGTTCAAAGATGCTATTGCTGAACAATTCGCAAAAAAATCCCAAGAAATTATCGATAAAAACTTGGCTGCTTTCGACGATGGTCATGGCCTTGTAATGGAAAAATTGGGCGATGTTGAAATCGATACATTGACAGCTCCTGGTAAGAAAGATCAAATGTTCTTATTAGGTAACGAAGCTTGTGCTCTCGGTGCTATTGCAGCGGGTTCCCGTTTCATGGCATCTTACCCTATTACACCGGCATCCGAAGTTATGGAATTCATGATTAAAAACATGGATAAATTGGGTGCTACTGTTGTTCAAACAGAAGACGAAATTGCAGCATGCATGACAGCTATGGGCGGCGTATACGCTGGTGTTCGTGGCTTCACATGTACTTCTGGCCCTGGTCTTTCCTTGATGGCAGAATCCTTGTCCATGGCTTCCATGGCTGAATTGCCAATGGTTGTTATCGACGTTCAACGTTCTGGCCCATCTACTGGTATGGCTACAAAAGTTGAGCAATCCGATATTGATGCGGCTTGCTACAATGCACATGGCGACTACTCCGGTATCGTAATTTCTCCAACATCTATCGAAGAATGCTTCTATGAAATTCAAAAAGCTTTCAACTTGGCAGAAATGTACCAATGTCCAGTAATCTTTATGCCTGACTTACAACAAGGCTTGAATAAACAATCCGTTCCTACTTTCGACTTGAACCGTGTACCTATTAACCGCGGTAAAATGATGAAAGAAGCAGAACTTCCTGCATTGGAACAACCTAAATACTTCAAACGCTTCGAATTGACTGAAGATGGTATTTCTCCTCGTACAATTCCTGGCATGAAAAATGGTCTATTCCTTTCCACAGGCTTAGAGCATAACGAAGAAGGTAAACCAGCAGAAGCGCCTACAATGCACGTAGCGCAAACTGATAAACGTTTCCGCAAATTGGAAACTGTAGCTGATAACTACGAACCATTCTTGAACAACGCTAAATACGACGAAGCAGATGTACTTGTTGTAGGTATGGCTTCTAGCCGTGGTGCTATCGAAGAAGCAGTTGCTGAATTCGATCAAGAAGGTGTTAAAGTTAACCACTTGCAATTGCGCTTGATTAAACCATTCCCAGCAAAACAATTACAACCATTCTTTGATGCTGCGAAAAAAGTGGTTATCGTAGAGCACAATAAAACTGGTCAATTGACTAACTTGTTTAAAATCAACATGCATCGGAAAAATAAAATTTCTAGCTGCTTAAAATACGATGGTAATCCATTCACAAAAAGTTATGTGAAAAATGCGATTAAGGAGGTCCTATAATATGGCAACAGCTAAAGATTACAGAAACGATATTCGTCCTAACTGGTGCCCAGGCTGTGGCCATTATGGGGTTCAAGCAGCGATTACTGACGCTGTAGTAGCGAAAAATATTCCACCAGAAAAATTAGCAGTAATTTCCGGTATCGGTTGCTCCAGCCGTATCGGTGGTTATTTCTACGCTTACGGTGCTCATACAACTCATGGTCGTGCACTTCCTTACGCTCAAGGCGTAAAACTTGCTAACCAAGATTTAGAAGTTATCGCATTCTCCGGTGACGGTGATGCGTTCGCTATCGGTATGGGGCACACTATCCATGCTTTCAAACGTAATGTAAACATGACATACGTTGTAATGGATAACCATGTATATGGTTTGACTAAAGGTCAAGCATCCCCTCGTTCCGACATCGGTTTTGTTACAAAAACAACTCCTCATGGTGCGTTCGAGTCCCCATTGTCTATCTGTGAAACTGCGATTGCAGCAGGTGCTACATTCGTAGCTCAAAGCTACATGATCAACCGTGAAGAACTTGTTGATTTGATTCAACAAGCTATGGACCATGATGGCTTCTCCTTCATCAACGTATTTAGCCCATGTGTTACATACAACAAACGCAACAGCTATGACTGGTTCAAAGAACACTTAGTAGCATTGCCTGAAGGCTATGATCCAACAGATCGTGCAGCAGCACTTAAAACTTTGGGCGATACAGATGGTTTGGTTACTGGTCTTATTTACCAAAATACATCTAAACCTTCCTTCGAAAAATCCTTGGCAGCAGCTAATGGCGGCGCACACCCACGTCCATTGACTGAAGACGTTGTAAAACCTGACCAAGCATTATTC
Organism: Veillonella sp. oral taxon 158; assembly: GCF_018376515.1. Lineage (NCBI taxonomy): Bacteria > Bacillati > Bacillota > Negativicutes > Veillonellales > Veillonellaceae > Veillonella > Veillonella sp. oral taxon 158. Next base: position 21,273 of record NZ_JAHABE010000017.1, read on the forward strand.
GACAGCCTTTGTAATGGCTTCAAATAAGCATTAGCAGAACACAATAGATACTTGCTTATCTACATAATAAACGTGTCACCTTCGGGTGACACGTTTTTGTTTATCCTATTTTTTGTATCTCTCATGTGTATGTAACTTTCATCTGTAGTTTAATTGTAATTGTCGCTCTTTAATGGAGACCGATTTTGATGTATTGATTTCTGCGATTCGTCCCATGTGGTTATATAACGTGATATAATAAGGACATTGTATGATATTCATTGCAATTGTATCGCAGTCATTGCAGAGGTTTTTATGAAAACATACGAAAAGGGGATTAGTTTATCTATCTGGACTTTGAGTTGGCCTATATTTATCGAAGTATTCCTACAGCTGTTAGTAGGTAATATAGACCAAGTGATGATGAGTCACTACTCTCCTCAAGCGGTAGCAGCGGTAGCTAATGCCAATCAAATTTTAAATATCTTTATTATGCTCATCATTGTTATGAGCACAGCTACGACGATTTTGATTGCCCAGTATTTAGGGGCTCGAAATCAGTCCAAGCTATCTGAGGTATGTACGGTCAGCTTAGTGATGAATTTTCTGTTTTCATCCATAGCGGCAGTATTTTTTATCACTTGCCATGAATGGATCTTTACATGGCTGGGAATACCGCCAGAAACGATGAGTGATACGTCGCTCTATATGACCATAGTAGCGGCGGGCCTACCGATACAAGCTATGTACTATGCATTAGTGGCTGTGTTTAGAGGTCATTCACTAACGCGTATTACCATGTACATAGCACTCGTTATGAATGTAATTCATATTATAACGAATTATGTATTAATCTTTGGACATGGACCAATACCAAGTCTTGGTGTATTAGGTGTTTCTATTTCAACATGGCTATCTAAACTGGTAGGCCTAATGATTATTGGATATACTTTTAAGAAATTATTGACCTTAAAGGTAAGCTTTACATTCTTAAAACCATTTCCGTGGCATACGATTAAGTCTTTATTGCATATCAGTGTTCCTTCTGGTGGCGAAACATTGAGTTATCAATTGTCTCAAACGATGATTATGAAAATGGTCAATATTTTGGGACTCGCAGTAATCAATACAAAGGTATATGTATCCGTTATCGCTATGCTTTGCTATGTATATACAATAGCACTCGCCAATGCTTCACAAGTAATCGTTGGATTCTTGATGGGGGCCAAACGCCAAGAGGAGGTAAGTAATCGCGTATGGCATTCTACGTTTTTAGCCATTGCTATTAACGTAGGTCTTGCTACATTCTTCTATCTTGTTAGCGATGTTGTTCTTTCCGTCTTTACTACAGATCCTGAAATTTTATCATTAGCCCATAATGTCTTATTGGTAGAAATCTTCCTTGAATTAGGTCGTGCCGTAAATATCGTTATGGTATCTTGTTTGCAAGCCGCAGGGGATATTCGAACTCCAATGCTCGTAGGCATCTTTGGCATGTGGTTATGTGCAGTGCCACTATCATACCTTTTTGGCATATATTGGGGCTGGGGCCTTGTAGGCATTTGGGCTGCTATGGCTGTTGATGAAATTTTACGGGGTTTATTATTTGTGTATCGCTGGTATAGCGGTAAATGGAAAAATAAGAGACTTATTGAAGCTTAGCTTTGCGTTTTTATTATTTTAATTAATTCCTTTTATAGTTTGTAGATATATGTAGCATTACATGGGAGAGTGTAATTTACTAGATATTGTGAAAGTAGGTTTATATGAGTAAGACAGTAGGTATTATTGGCTTAGGCTTATTAGGCGGTTCATTGGCAAAGGCTTTGAAGGCTTACACCGATTATGAGGTGGTAGGGTATGCTCGTCGCCAAGAGGTTTGTGATGCGGCCATCCAAGATGGGGTGGTGAAAGCTGCTTGGACCGAGGTAGAACCATTGATTGAAAGCTCAGATATCGTTGTGTTCTCCTTACCACCAGATACAAATGCACGACTTTTTACTGAAACGGCACATCTATTTAGACCAAAACAAGTTGTAACAGATGTATCGAGTGCGAAGGAAAACTTCATCCGTGCTGTCTATGAATCAATTCCTAAGGGAACGATTTTTGTCTCCGTCCATCCTATGGCGGGTTCAGAAAAAGGTGGCTACGAAGTATCTCATAAAAACTTATTTAAAGGTATGGGATGGATCGTCCTAGAGGATAAGGCCTCTGAAGTATATAGCGAAGAGGTCGCCGAGGAGCTAGCTGAGATGGGACGTGCTGTAGGTTCACGCATTGAGTTCGTCGATATTTACGCTCATGACGCGTATCTAGCTATGGTTAGTCATATGCCTCATTTGCTAGCTGCTATTTTGACACAAGTTTCTGGTGGCGACGAATTGGGCGAATTACGTATGAGATTATCTGCAGGTGGTTTCCGAGATTGCACCCGTGTAGCCGGTGGCTTGCCGTCAATGTGGCGCGAAATTATCTACGGTAATCGGCGCAATGTCATTGAAGGGCTTACTCGGATAGAAGCGGAAATACAACGTGTAAAAGAGGTGCTTTCACAAGATGATGAAGGTGAAAGCTTAGAAAATTATCTTGAGCGCAGTCGTGACATACGCACTAAGTTGCCGTATTTAACAGGGCAAATTAAGGATAGCTAACTCAATCCAGGTTATGTAGCTGAAGTGACATTGTTTATGCCCTAACATGTGTATACTAAAATTCTAAAAATATAATAATATTCTAAAAATATACTAATATTATAAAAACACAATAGAATTCTAAAGATATACTAATATTCTAAAAGTAAACTGATCTATTAATTAGTTAAGGGAGATCGTATGAGTTTGTTACAAGAAACTTGTGACGCTATTGTAGGTCGCAACCAAGAGATTGAACAACATATAATTGATAGCTGGAATACAGCGTCACCTGTAGAGCAATATGGTCGTCTTGTAAATGTAGTGGCCCAATATGGTTCTGCCACAAATCAAGAGACTTTGACTGTACCAAAGCCATGTATGATTATCGCTAGTGCGGATCATGGTGTGGCGGATATGGGGGTTAGTGCGTATCCAAAGGAGACGACCGTTGGTATGACACAGAACTACCTAATTCCAAAAGGGGCTGGTGCCAATTCCTTAGCTAATTACTGTGGTGCTCAAATGGAAGTCATCGACATGGGCATTGATGCGGATATGAGTTGGGTTCCAGGCCTTCGAAGTCATAAACTGGGGATGGGAACAAAAAACTTTGTAGAAGAACCAGCCATGACACGGGAACAAGCGATTGAAGGCATTGAAGCAGGTATTCATCTTGTAAAAGAGAAAATTGATGAAGGCTTTAACGTATTCTTAGTCGGTGAAATGGGTATTTCCAATACGACTGCTAGCGCTCTTATGACTGCTAAGTTTGCCGGTCTTACTGCGGAAGAAGCTACAGGTCGAGGGACGAATATTTCCGATGAACGGCTCAAACTAAAACAGCGTATCGTTCATGATGTGCTGGAAAAATATAAGGATATTCCAAAAGACGATGCCATTGGTATTTTATCCTCTGTAGGTGGCTTTGAGTTTGCTTGTATCGTTGGCGTCATCTTAGGTGCGGCCGCTAATAATGGATTAGTTATCATCGATGGCTTCAATACATCTGCTTGTGCATTGGTGGCTAAAACCTTAGTGCCAGAAGTCATGGATTATGTGATGGCATCTCATTTGTCGGCCGAAAAGGCAGCGAAGTCCTCTTTAGAAAATCTAGGCTTAGAAGCGTATGTAGATTTGGGGCTTTGTCTAGGCGAGGCCTCTGGTAGTTCGGTTCAAATGGGGATGCTGGACCTTGCAGTTCATATGTATTTGGCCATAACAGGAGGTAAGGCATGAGAACTTTCAACATAGAACCATTGCACGCACCCTCCATGGAGGAGTGCCGGTTACGTATTGATAATTTAACAAAACCTATTTATAGCCTAGCAACCTTAGAGCTTATAGCAGAACGCTTTGCAGGTATTTTGGCAAATCCTAAGCCCAATCATTTGCGCCATGGTGTACTCATTGTAGCAGCGGATCACTTGGTAGATGGTCCTCAAAATAATCAGCATGGTAGTGAAAGCTACGCCGCTATCAAACGTTTCAATGAAGGTAGAACGGCTACGCAGGGGGCGGCATTTAAGTTAAATGCAGACGTACATGTTGTAAATGTAGGTCTTGAGCAAGATACTAGTGATCTAGAATATATTAACCAACAAGTCATTCGTAAAGGCTCTCATTTCTTTGGTGTAGAACCTGTCATTTCTCAAGATGAACTTGAGCGAGCTCTAGAGCTTGGCTTTACCTATGCTGATAAACTACACGCTGATGGATTACAAGTGGTGGCGATTGGTAACGTAGGGGAAAGGGCGTTCCTTGACTCCCTCGTAACGACGGCTACAATTACGGGCTGCGCCTATGACGATATTCTCGTTCATACCGAATGTGGACCTACGGTAGAACAACGGGCTGCTCATATTCATTCCTTTGTAGATCGCTTTAATATTGCTGTTGATGATTGGTCTGCATTGAGTGAAAGCGAGCGCCGTGATGCGGTATTACATTTGCTAAATATTGCAGGCGGTCTTGATATTGCATTTTTAACTGGCTTTATTTTAGGTGCTGCTAGTCATCGTATGGCTATCGTTTTTGATAATGCCGTAACAGGTGCTGCTGTATTGGCGGCTGTTACCATTGAGCCATTAGTAAAAGACTATGTATTCCCATCGGCTGCCTATGAGGAACCAATTCATAAGGAACAATGTCGATTCCTAGGTGTGAAACCATGTTTGCACTATCACTTACAAATCGATGAAGCCTTAGGTTCCACAATGGGCCTATCTATTATCAATGCGTCGATGCATATGTTAAACGACATGAAAACGTTCATTGAAGCCGAGGTTAGTGTCGCAGAAGATGGGGCCGGTAAAGGTAGACAAGCCGGTAAAAATTAATTAAAGATAAGGTAACACTAACCAAATATGGGGGAACTCAAGCTAAATATGGGTTAACGCAAGCTATATAGGGAATAAGACTAGTTGAGATATCAGTCAAAGTTACCGAAAATCCTAGAAAATAGGAATTAAATAGATGAGGGATTACATAATCCCTCATTTTTAATTAGGGCCGTTGTAAAATCAAAATTTTGCAGGAATTTCATGGAAAAACCATTGACACTATATGTGTAAATTGATATTATTATAAGGCAGTCAGGACATTCTCAATTTGTTCTTGACGACAGATTGATAATTATGTTATATTAATTATCGGTTCTGTATGCGGGAATAGCTCAGCGGTAGAGCACCGCCTTGCCAAGGCGGGGGTCGCGAGTTCGAATCTCGTTTCCCGCTCCATACATTCCTCGATAGCTCAGTCGGTAGAGCAATCGGCTGTTAACCGATCGGTCGTAGGTTCGAGTCCTACTCGAGGAGCCATTTTGACTCACTAGCTCAGTTGGCAGAGCACCTGACTTTTAATCAGGGTGTCCCGCGTTCGAGTCGCGGGTGAGTCACCATTTCTGGCCCGTTGGTCAAGCGGTTAAGACACCGCCCTTTCACGGCGGTATCCCGGGTTCGATTCCCGGACGGGTCACCACATGGACGATTAGCTCAGCT
>NZ_JAHABE010000018.1:0-24932 GCF_018376515.1 Veillonella sp. oral taxon 158
AGGTGATTTTTTTGTATAACTTTCGTTGCCGCACCCGCATAGCGGGTGGTTTTATGATTCGCGACTACGTCGCGAACCAGTCTAAAGACAATAACAAAATAAACCCACCCCTATATGGGGTGGGTTTTATCAAGAGTGAAAAGATATTTATGTTGTCTTAATGATCACCTTATTTTCCGTATTATATTTTTCTCCCTATATGCCCTCCTTTTCTCTCCCCTCTTAACCCTACTTTCACCCCCCTAACGTCTTATCTCGTTAGATCTCTCCAGGCGATAAATAGTTCGGCCACGACTTGTGGGTTTTGGCTGAGTTTGATGCGGGCTAGCATTTTGCGCACGTAGTTGCAGTGTTCTAGCATGGCTTCGTTCAGTTTGTGTTTGACGTGACGCGGGGATTGGTACACCAAAATTGGTGCGAAGTTCCCCACGTGAATATAGCTCGTATCGGGTTCCGGACCTTCCGTAACGATATATTCATAAGGTATAGCCACGTTAAAGAGGCCGTACACCACGTCTTTGCCGACAGGACGCCGACATTTGATATGGGCAAAGGTTAGATGTGGACCATAGGTCTTAGGCGATGTATAGCTACTGCGCCGACCGTCGCTGGTCATAATATAATTGGGCCTCAGCCCTTCCTGTACCGCCAGCTCTCGCGTAATGGTGCGCATCGGCAGACAGACCAGTTCTTCACGGCCATCTACGAAATAGCACTTCGTACTGTCACCACCACCAGGCTCATAAGTAGGAATAAAGCAAACAATATGATTCTTTGGATTCGTATAGATCAAATCCAAATCCTCTCCCTTAGATAGCCGAGCGGCCATCATATCTGTTAATTCATCATGTGTTATCATAGGAATTCTCTCCCCTCTAATTAGGAACATTCCTTTCAACAATACAATGAACACGTGTTCTGTGAAAGCAGATTCGCATGCTTTAATCTGCTGCTGATTTAATTGTATACTATGTTGAATATTTTGTAAATATATACACAAAACTATAGAAATTTATGTATAATTAAAGACTTTATGATCTTGTAAAAGTTATATATAGCCTTATGTGTCAATATTTTCTCATTTAAATTGAGAAATGCATATTTTATGTATATCTATTAATCGAAATTAACAGAAATATACAGATTTCGGAATATAAATAAGAAATTAAATTATATTAACACATGTACATTACACTAACGCTCCTTAGGACTAATGTATTCTATACATTCTAGATAGACCTAGTTCAATAGATTAAATTTGGGCTAATGCACTTTTATCTTATTAAAATCTGTGGTCAAGTATCTCCGTAGCTTTCGAATGGCTCGTTCATGGCGTCGCTGGATGGCTTGGCGGCTACAGTTCAGTTCTTCACTGACCGATACCAAGCTTTGGCATTCTCCGTAAACGCGACGCAATAGGTCACGCTGATCTGGAGATAGTCTACCTAATGCCCACACGAGACGGGCTCGCAGCCTTTGTTCTTCGTCTGCGGTCATGATCATGTCTGCTATATTCTCGCCAGATGCGAAGATATCCATGCCCACCGCTACGTCTCCATCGTCGGTAGTGCGGTCTGGTATATGAATCTCACGATGATTGCGCAATCGTTCCCGCTTCCAGTACCGCATGTAACCGTATCTAACACCAGCTTTCACAAAGCCAGCAAATGGTACAGGCCCCTCCAGGTCAAAGCTATAGATGGATTCCATGAGGATAGCCCACAGATAGCTCTCTACATCCTCGCGGAACTCACGGTTTCCCGTGCGATTGGTGTAGTGCAAGATAAGTGGTCGATACCTGCGGCAAAGCTCGATTTGTGCCGCATCATGGCGCAGCTCATCGACGGTCCACGGCTGATATCCCACCGTCTGGATCCGCATATTCGGCTTTTGACAGATGGACACGAGACTCTTGTCCGACAAGGACGTTAAGACCTGATGGCCACAAATGAGAGTTTGTAATTTCAGCTCCTCCGGAGGTAATGATTTTGGTCGTAACCCCTCAGGAGGTAACTCCTGTGTTTCTAGTTTGTCTGATGTGTCTGTATCAGATTGTAAGTTTGCAGTTTTTATACATGTTCTTTGTACTAAAGGTTCTTCGTTTTGGTATAACATAAATCCCCTTTCCTGCCATGGCATAGCGCTTAACTACACAATAACGCGGAACGGGGATTTTGACAAATCGGCAATTTCTTAGAATTCCTGTACATTTAATGGTATCTATGACGTAATTTCTATCCATAGTATGTCATAACTATACGATCAACACAGTAATTGCTGAAAATAGAAAATTAATAAAAACTAATTACTAAAGGCTAGCAGTGAATACTAGTAGATAAAACTAGTAGTAAATAATAGTAGCAAAAATACTAGTAAAGAATACTAGTAAATACTACAAGCAGTAAATAGTACTAATAAAGAATAGTAAAGAGCAGTAAATATAGCATTATATACAAAAATAACACCACATCATAGGATGTGGTGTTAATTTATAAGAGGAATATAGTACTATCATTGGGTTATAGTACGCAATCAAAGATTGGCAAATATAAACAATCTTGGATTAGATAGCAATACATGCCGCTTGCACAAAGTCTTTGAGCTGCGGTTTTACATGTGTGTGGTACACATCAGCGCCGTTACCGCGCACAATGTCCCCCCAGTATTTATACACATAGCGGTACCAGAAATGGAACATGCTATTAGTAAAGTGGTAATCTGCGTATTTGGCAGGTCCACGGCTATTGGCTTGAATGCGACCTACGAGCCCCATGGACATGAGATCATTCAAGCGGGATGTAAAGGTGCCGCTTTTAATTTGGCTTGCTTGTAAAAGCTCCACATAGTATGGTCTTTCAAGGGTAGCAAGGCCAGACAGAATAGCGTTAGCACCTGTTATATTTTTCATATCTCGATGTAAGATATTCTGTGTTTCTTCAAATAGAGCGCCCGATACGGAGAAGAACAAATTAATGATATTCGTATCGATGCTTTCACCATTATCAAAGTACTGCACGTACGCAGGCAAGCCGCCTGTCACGGCAAATACAGTGCGCAAATCGTCCTTGGCATAGTGAAGGCCCAAGGATTTCATATCCACCAAGGAGAATGGTTTCACCTCAAAGTATTCGGACACGAACGGACCGATGAGGCTGCGCTCGCCAATGATGCGACCATCCAGCTGTTCCAAACCATTTGCCATCAAAATGATGTTCAAACGACTCGTATCTTTATAAGTATCTAATAAATCACGCAAATGAATAGGGAATTGCGGCACCGCCTCCACCAAGGAAGGATAGTCATCAATCACCACGGTTTGCGGAGTTTTTACACTGCTTTCAAAAAGCCCTACAAAGGCTTGATGCAAGCTATCTACAGGCTCGAACTTGTCCTGATCATCAGTCGGAACAAAACGTGCCTCCAGAGCTCTATTCATATCAGCCACATGGACTGATTCATTGGCCATGCGCCCCGCCAAATATAACGCCTTATGACGGCGTACAAGCTGCGAAGCCACATAGGATTTACCACTGCGATGAGGACCGTACACAACACACAAGCTCATATTGTCCTCAGCGATACGGGACTGGATACTCTCTATAATCTCAGCACGTCCCACAAAATTCATATACTCTCACCTCCAACTGTCTATGGAGATTATTATATCATAAATTTAAATCATTTTTAAACTTATTTTCATATCATTAACATGACTTTTGATTATGTTAAATTTTTTACGCATAAAATATACTTATTTTATGGTTTATTTTTTACTCATACTATTGTAAAAGCATAGATATTTACTACGTTTATATAGGTATATAGGTATTGAAGGAGCATACGGGGTACGGTATATAGTCTGTATTTTACAATCAATACATATAAAAAATGACGTGCCTTCTAGAAGGTAAGACACGTCATTTGCATTTTACTCATATTTAATTATTACTCAACAGGTATACCTGATTTGTTTTGCTAAATATTATTGTTGAATTTGTGCTTGCATTTTCATGGATAGAATACGCTTAACCGCTTCGTTAAGGCGTTCATTCGTTATCGTTCCATTTGCCACCGCCTGTGTTAACGCCCGATGGACTTCGTCGATATGAACTGTGTCCGCATCAACGAGGATGAGATCGCTACCAGCCACAACGGAGGCTACAGCGTAATCACCTATCCTTTGGTTCGCCTGCAAAGCGCCCACATCGATACGGTCCGTCATGACGATACCGTCATAGCCGAGGTCCTTGCGAAGCCAATCTTGAATAACTGGTTTTGACGCACTCGCCAAGTGCTGGTTATCAATAGCTGGAATTTGAATATGACTCATAACGAGCATATAGGTATTGGCTGTCGTCTGCGCGATGAGTCGTTTAAAGACGGCTACATCATTATTGTTGAGGTAGTTTTTCGCCTCATCAGCGGTGTTAAAGGATGCGTCCCCAAGTGTGACCGCAGGGAAGTAATTATAACCAAACCACATTTGATTGATTTGGTAACGCTCCGCCATGGCTAAGTCCATATAGCCTGCCCAAGTCGGGTCAGATGTGTAGGACACATTCGGCACCCCAAGGTTCGCATTGGGTCCAATCACAAGGTTAAAGCCCATATCGCGCATTTCAATGGCCGATCGGGTGGCCAAATTAATGATACGCTCCATCGGCAATTGACCTAACCGATTAGGTTCTGGCAAGCGCAAGAAACTATCGTTAGTGTGCAACACTTTATCGCGATTCACCGCGATGTACGGCGTCACCATGCTGGCAGTCATCGCCGTTTGCATGATATCGTTGTTGAAAGCTTTCACTTGATTTTTATTATGTATATTTTCATTGGTTAGCATAACGCCGCTCACACGATATTTACGGATTACATCCTTTTGGGATTGCCCCAATGTGTTGCCATGAAGGCTGATCATCATCAGCTGCCCTACCTTGTCCTCTCGTGACATGGCCCCAAGCCAAGTGTTCACCTTTTCAGGGACGGGCTTGTTCGATTCCATGACGGCGCGGTACGATACGGTTCGTACCTCCTCTTGCACTGCCTGACTCTCATGTTGGCATCCAGTTGTACCAACGGCAGCAACTATCAAGGCTATGCCACACAGGACACGCCGTAAAAACTGGTTCATCTCTCCTAGAAACTCCTTACTGCTTATGCAATATGATAGCTATGGGCCTCTCTATGTATTTCTCTCCACACACCCATAGTTCTCCCTTTGATCCAAATAGTATGATTCTATATTATACACTATATAATTCATCTTTTCCTCATGATAAAAGCAAGTTCTTATACTGAATTCTCATAATAAGCTTATACAGTGAGAATAGTTCATCAACTGAATATATAATCTATACACGCTTAACTAGATATCGAGTATTAAGTGCTCTATATAATCCAATGCGTATTTAAGTATATACAATGAAACGTATTAAACCCTACATAAATAAAATCCTACGAATCGTTTGTAAGGTGATGCTTACAATAGCCGAAGCTATTAAAGTATCAAGTCACTCATGACTCGTAGGATTCTATTTTTATATTGTTATACCCTAAAGAGTTATTTCAATCTTAACTCCTTTGATTACTAAAACATTTGTAGATTCAATAATCAATCATTTAGCAATTGCTAACGAGCTATTCAAGATTAGCCTTTAAATTTAGGGGATGTTGGACACGTTTCAGGTGTTACGTCTTTGCGAGTACCAAGAACCGCGCTGCGGTCTGTGTAATGTGTATGCAAGAGTTCGTGTGCTTTGTGGCCCAATGGTTCACCTAAGAAATCTTTGTACAACGCTTGGATTTCTTCGTTTTCGTAGGAAGCAACCCATTTATAGTTCGCATCAGCTTCGTAAAGACCACCGATACGAGCTTCTTTAGTTTTAACTGCTTGAGGCAATTTAGTGCGCGGTTGACCGCCGCCACCGATACAGCCACCAGGACAAGCCATAACTTCGATGAAGTCATAGTGTTTGCCATTTTCTTTCAAAGCATTTAAGAAGTCACGAGCGTTTTTACCACCATGCACTACAGCAACGGACAATGTTACATCATCGCCCAATTGTACAGTCGCTTCTTTTACGCCATTCATACCACGAACTTCCTCAAGGTGAGTCAATGCGCGTGGAGGTGGCTCATTGCCAGTCACAAGTTTGTAAGCTGTACGCATAGCTGCTTCCATAACACCACCAGTGTTACCGAAGATGATGGATGCACCAGTTTCCATACCAATCAAGTCATCGAATTGGGAATCTTCAATAGCATTGAAATCGAGGTTCTCCTCTTGGATCCAACGGATGAACTCACGTGTGGTGATGGAAATATCTGTATCCATGCCAATGGAATCGTCGTTGTGGAAACGAGCTGCAGCATTTTCTTCTTCTCGTTTTGTTTCTGCTTTTTTAGCAGTACAAGGGTTTACAGATACGGACACGATATTATGAGGATCGATGCCTTTTTTCTCTGCAAAGTATGTTTTAATCATAGCCGCTTCCATAGCGATACAAGAACGTGTGGAAGACAAGTTAGGAAGCAATTCTGGGAAGTAAATTTCCGCAAAGCGTACCCACGCTGGGCAGCAGCTTGTGAACTGAGGAATTTGGCCGCCTTTGTTAAGACGATCTACAAGCTCAGATGCTTCTTCCATGATTGTTAAGTCAGCACCAAAGTTAGTGTCTACTACATAATCTGCACCAAGTGCACGCAATGCGCCAACCATTTTACCTTCAAGGAACGTACCTGGTTCATAGCCGAAGCCTTCACCGATAGCTACACGAACAGCTGGAGCTGTTTGGATAACAACGATTTTTTCAGGATCTGCAAGAGCTGCTTTCACCTTATCAAGCTCGGAACGAGCATGCATGGAATCGAATGGACATGCAGCTGCACATTGACCACAGTGAATACATACAGGAACATCACCATTTGCATCAAGATCGTAGTAATCAAGTACGCTCATTACGTCCGCACAAGCGCGACGGCATAACGTACAATTTTTACATTTATCAATCTCATGAATAATAGACGGATTGTTGAGTGCAATCGGTACACGTTTATCGATTAATTGATATTGAGACATGAGGACCTCCTCTAACAAACTATAACTACCAAACCTTTTCGGACGAAATATGCTAAACTACAGAGCACTTCGCCCTAAGCGTACTTCTTCATCATATCTATAGTATACGCTATAGTGAAAGTTTATACTATGTAGAATTGTTACACTTTTACAAAAAATCTATAATATAAATCACATTTTATCGCGAATAAACAAATAATTCACCTATTTTAAAGGAATTAAAAGAGTAATACACAATAGACAAAAAAACGCACGCCCTCCATAGGAGAACGTGCGTGTGTGAAGCTTTCACAATAATCATTAATCTAAACGAGGCATGACTGTTCAACAGTGTATTACGGCTAAGCCCTGTACTCGTCTATAGGATTAGATTATTTACCGCCCCAGATAAGTTGGAATACTGCTTGTGCAGGAGTACCTGGCTCAACCTTACGGCTGTTTTTGCTAGGTTGTTCCTCTTTCACAACATAACCTTGTGGATCGTAAAGAGTAACCTTAAGGTCTTTTACCTCTTGTTTTTTATGGTTGAACTCTTCAGTCACGATGTAGTGGTAACCTTCGTAGTCCATAGCTTTAATGTCCATTACAGCTTTTTTATCATCTTTCTTAACGGAATCATTGTCGATAGACCAAGTGATACCGTTGCTGTCAGTACCTACAGTGTACCAGTTAGCAGCATCAACACTACCGATGCCACCAATCAATAAAGCGCCTGCTGCCAAAACAGCTGCTAATGTTTTTTTCATATTATACCTCTCAAACTTAAATACAAGAATATGAAATCTAGTATATTCGATAAAACTAAATATTTTATGAAAGACAAACGTGCTCAACCTTTATACCTTCACATAATAGGTAGAACGTCCGCCCCCCTTACGACTAATTATACCATTCTTCACAAGCGTACGAACTGCGCCCTCGATAGCACTATCGCTGAGATTTGGACACCATTCCCGAATGTTTTGCTTTGTGAAAGCTCCTAAATGATTGTCGATGGCAGCTTGCACCTGCTCCATGGCAGGACCGCTATGTACCAGTAAAGAACTACGGTCCTCAAAGTCATGATACGCGGCCAATAACATTTGTAACCAATACCGAATGAAAGCCGTAGGACAAGAGCTTTCATCATACCAGGCATCACTAGACTCGCGCAAAGCAGCATAATACATATCCTTGTTTGCAGCGATTTTAGCCTCTAAGGACACATATTTACCAACCATAAAGCCACTGCGATACAACAACAATGTCGTCAACAATCGACTCATGCGACCATTACCATCGTTAAAGGGATGAATGCACAAGAAATCATGAATAAATATAGGAATCGCCAAGAGCGGCTCCACCTCACCATTGCCGACAACACGATTATATTCCGTGCAAATCTGATCTAAAGCCTCCGCCGTTTCATATGGGGCCAATGGAGTAAACAAAACCTCAGTACGGCCATCTGGATAGGTGGCACTAATATAATTCTGCACACTCTTTAACTGACCTCCACGAGCATTAAACTGGTACTGATAGAGAATCTTATGTAACTGCAAAATATGATTTCGTGACAACGTTATGGAATCATAACTATCATGGATGATATTCAACGCATCACGATAACCCATAATCTCTTGCTCATCCCGATTGCGAGGCGTCGTCTTATCCGCCACCAACTGCCGAAGGCGTGTACTCGTCGTCACAATCCCTTCAATCGCATTCGAAGCCTCCGTACTCTGCACCTTTGCCAACTCCACAAGAGACTCCAACACCGTAGGACTCTGAGAAAGCAAAACCTCCTCCTTGCCATTAGCACGATAAATCCCTGCGATAAGACTCAAAATATCCATATCCCATGACAAAGACTGAATCCGACCATACTCAAAACGACGCATACACACACCTCCATTCCGTTCTAATCCCTTACAAATAAAACTATTCCCTTAAATTATACCATAAAATAAGGGAATAAATAATTTAGATACATTTAATCATACGTACAAAAAGGATTCTATCCCTTTGAGACCGACTTAGGTCACTTTCTTCTGAAACGCCGTTTTGGATACATTTCCTCATCAGGAAATGAGAAAACGGGTGAATATATCTCGTAGGACGACTTAGCTCGCTACTCCCCTACGCAGTTTTGAGTAAATTTAATCATACGTGCAGAAAGGGTTCTATCTCTTTGAGACCGACTTAGGTCACTATGGAGGTCGATGAGAGATAGAACCCTTTCTACTAGTCGAGGAAATTTACCAAATCAAGTGATACACGTGATCTAAATTACTTCCTTCTTGTATTTGTATTTCTGTATTGTCGTATGTTTGGCCACCGATCATATAGCCTGCTGGATTGTATGCTTTCATCTCGAGCAGTTTCGCAGTCTTTGAAGCACGATTAAATTGCAAAGTATAAATAGAGTGATCACCACTAGGGTCAACAATCTTTAAATTCAACTTAGCCTGTGCATCGTCTTTCTCTACCGTATCGTTGTCTATGTAACCAGTACGACCATCCGTATCAGTATTAAGAGGATACCAACTTTCAGCATGAGACACGCACACACCAGCACTGAATAACAAACCTGCTACCGCTAAACATGCAAACCATTTCTTCATAACCGTTCTCTCCTGATTAGAAAATCTAAACAACTATGCATTTCGCATAATACAATTCACTATGACTTCATTATAACACCATAATTGCATAATGCTAATAAAAACTCTATTAAATGCATAAATTATATAGAACCCCATAGGAACATCTAGCAAGGCCCCTATGGGCTTTAAATAATCCAATGGATTTGAAGGCTGATATTCGCCCTGTAAGATTGGTAAGAAAACAGAAAGCCTCGAACTGTTCTGAAAACGACTTAGCCTAATCCTCTAGGAACGTCTAGCGAGGCCCCTATGGGCTTTAAATAATCCAATAGATTTGAAGGCTGATATTCGCCCTGTAAGATTGGTAAGAAAACAGAAAGCCCCGAACTATTCTGAAAACGACTTAGGTCACTATGGAGGCTTTCAGGATAGTTCGGGGCTACTTATACGTTCTGAATATCTAACTAGACAGAGCGAATATCAGCTTCTATTAAATTGTTGGATTATTTACCCCATAGGGCCTGCATAACTTCCGCGCCCATGGTATCTTCTTCAATTTTCGTAGGTTTTTGTGCTTCTTTGCTGGACAACAACGCTACGCCAGATGCACTGTATACTGTTGTATCAAGTTCTGTCCATGTTTTTTCTTTACGATCGATGCGTACTGTGTAGATGTATGTGAAGCCTTCTACATTGTTAATTTTAACAAGTACTGTAGCCGCATCATCTGTTTTATATACAGAAGAGTTGTCGATAAACCATGCTGCATCGTCAGCATCAGCATTGATATAGTACCAATCAGCCGCACTAGCTTGACCAAAGCCACCTACAAAGAAAACCCCTGCTGCAAACATAGCAGCTAACCATTTTTTCATTTCAAAACTCCTTAACGCTAGAGACGACCATCTAAGATGGCCGCCCATAGTTACTTACATATTTGTATTTTAATTACTTAATTATATTATTCTTCAGTTGCGTCTTCTTCGATTTCAGAACCTGGAATAACAGCAATGCTAGCTACTTTATCACCTTCGTCGAGGTTTTGTGTTTTCACACCAGAGATAGCTTTGCCTTTTTTAACAGCAATATCGTTCATGTTGAAGCGAATAATCTTACCTTGTTCAGAGATAAGCATAACTTCGTCATCGTTATGAACAACCTCTACGGATACTACGTCGCCAGTTTTGTTCGTAATCTTGAAGTTCTTAGAGCCTTTACCACCGCGTTTTTGCAATGTGTAAGCTTCCGCATCATTGCGTTTACCAAAACCTTCTTCGGAGATAGTAAATACTTGTGCTTCGCTTTCATCAGCATTCAGAACACCAGCACCTACAACCACGTCGCCTGCATTGAGTTTAATGCCGCGCACGCCGTGAGCCGCACGTTTCATGAGACGTACATCGTTTTCGCTGAAGCGAATAGCGATACCCAATTTAGTACCTAACAAGATGTCTTGGCTGCCATTTGTTACGTTAACGGAAATCAAGTGATCCCCTTCGTCGAGGTTAATGGCGTTAAGACCAGAACGACGGATATTGCGATATTCTTCGATAGCTGTACGTTTAACAACGCCAAACTCAGTTACCATGAATAAGTTTACATCTTCTTGAACGCGTTCAAGGTCGATCATAGTCGTAACAGATTCGCCTACAGCCAGTGGCAATACGTTAACCATGGCAGTACCGCGAGAATTACGGGAACCTGCTTCTGGCACTTCGTATGCTTTGAGGCGATATGTACGGCCTGTGGACGTGAAGAATAGCAATGTATTATGCGTGCGAACATGCATAATCTGCGTTACATAGTCGTCTTCCTTCGTCTTCATGCCGATAACGCCAGCGCCACCTTTATGTTGATTGCGATATACGTTCGCATTCATCCGTTTGATATAACCTTGTTTAGTCAAGGTAATAACCATCTCTTCGTCAGCGATGAGGTCTTCTACATCAAGGTCGGACGTATCGATTGTGATTTCAGAACGACGAGGGTCGCCGTATTTCTTCTTCATATCATCCAGTTCGTCTTTGATGATTTGACGTTGACGCGCTTCGCTAGCCAAGATAGCTTTCAGGTCTTCGATCAATGCCAACAATTCCTTGTATTCGTCTTCGATTTTCTCGCGTTCCAATCCTGTTAAACGGCGTAAACGCATGTCGAGGATGGCTACAGCTTGTTTTTCTGAAAGCCCGAATTTTTGCATCAATGCGTTACGTGCGATTTCGTCAGTTTGGGAACTGCGAATTGTAGCGATAACTTCATCGATGTGGTCGAGGGCGATCAATAAGCCTTCCAAGATATGTGCACGCGCTTCAGCTTTGTTAAGCTCGAATTGAGTACGGCGTACGATTACATTGAGACGATGGTCTAAGTAGTAACCCAATACTTCTTTCAAATTCAATACGCGAGGATGACCGTCTACGAGGGCCAACATAATCACGCCGAAAGATTCTTGAAGTTGAGTGTGTTTATATAATTTGTTAAGAACGATATCTGGTTGCACGTCAGCGCGCAATTCGATAACGATGCGCATACCTTGACGGTCAGATTCGTCGCGAAGTGCTGTGATGCCATCAATAACCTTGTCGCGGCTCAAGTTAGCAATCGTTTCGATAACGCGAGCCTTGTTAACTTGGTATGGAATCTCAGTCACTACGATTTTATGCTTGCCCTTTGCCATTTCTTCAATGGTTGCACGAGCGCGCATTTTTACGCTGCCACGACCTGTGGAGTATGCTTTCTTAATGCCTTCCCTGCCCAAAATGAGCGCCCCAGTCGGGAAGTCTGGACCTTTGATTTGCGTCATCAATTCGTCCACAGTTACATCTGGATTATCGATGAGCATAGTAAGGCCATTACATACCTCGTTGAGGTTATGCGGCGGAATATTTGTCGCCATCCCTACGGCGATACCGCTAGAACCATTGATGAGAAGATTTGGGATCTTCGCTGGCAATACGGTAGGTTCTTGCAAGCTTTCATCATAGTTCGGCATGAAATCAACAGTTTCCTTGTCGATATCAGCGAGCATTTCTTGCGTAATTTTCGCCATACGTACTTCGGTATAACGCATCGCAGCGGCACTATCGCCGTCGATGGAACCAAAGTTGCCGTGGCCGTCTACCAAGAGGTAGCGCGTATTGAAATCTTGCGCCAAACGAACCGTTGCGTCGTAAACGGAGCTATCACCATGTGGATGATATTTACCGAGTACGTCACCGACGATACGAGCGGATTTCTTGTACGGTTTATTTGGCGTCATGCCTGTTTCGTGCATCGCGTACAAAATACGACGATGTACTGGTTTCAAGCCGTCGCGCACATCTGGAAGAGCACGCATTACGATTACGGACATCGCATAATCGATATAGGCGTTCTTCATTTCTTTATCAATCTGAACGGGATGAATATTCCCGTGGGACCATTGTTGGTCTGCCACAATCTCACCTCATTTTACTAACACTGATTATAATTCATCATAATATTATAGCATTTTTAAGGGCTAAAGGCTAATATTATAGGCATTTTTGTGAAAGCTACTTCACCTACACTAGTAGCCAATCTAAAACATTCTTTTGCTCTATACCATTATGATTATCTGTTTTATGTAACACATCCATTGTAAGTAAATATTTAGGATAGTTATCATCAAGTTGCTCTAACGGTGATAATTCACGTCGTAACGTAGTATCTTCCATTACGGTATAGCTTACTTGATAATACTCTAAACGATGTGGCTTTTTAGCTACAAAATCTATTTCACCATTTTGTAGATGCCCTACATAAACACGGTAACCACGTCTAATCAATTCCAAATATACAATATTCTCGAGTATATGACCGCGATCCGAATCTGTACGACTTAATAAAAACTTACGGAATGCACTATCTACAACATAATATTTAGCATTTCGCTGCAATAACGCTTTTCCTTTTACATCAAATCGGTTAACTTCATAGATTAAAAGACCATCTTTGAGACCTTGTAAATATTTCTCAACCGTCTTATTATCCGTTTTGCGACCATAACTAGTGAGCGTATTCGCAATTTTCGTTGGATTAATCAAACTCCCTATATTAGCTAATAAATATTTAATAATATCCAATAATAATGGTACATCTGTAATTTTTAATCTCGTTACAATATCTTTCAGAATAACAGTGTTTAGAATACTTTCTAAATATTCATCAATACTTTCATCATCTTCAACATGTACAAGCCTAGGGAAAGAACTATGCTCGATATACAAATTGTATATATCCATATCTGACAAGTTTTGCTGACTATATGCACTATGAAATTCTTTAAATGAAAGCGGTAGCATCTCAACTTGCACATATCTACCGGTTAATAATGTGGCAATATCAGAGGACATAAAATATGCGTTTGAACCTGTAATATAAATATCTACATTAGGTTTGATAAATAAACTCCCTACAACCTTCTCAAATTGTGGTACATGCTGCACTTCATCTAAAAATACATACATGGGAGTCTCTAGAATCAATCGTTCAACTATATACTCATGGAGGGCATGATACTCCTGTAGCGGTTCAAACTCTAAATCTTCAAAATTAATAGAAATGATTTGATTGGCTTTTACACCACTAGTTAATAATTCTTGTTTAAACAACTCAAATAATGTAGATTTGCCGCACCGACGCACACCTGAAACGACTTTGATTACATCTTGATCTTTATGACGCCTTAAAAACTCTAAATATTTCTCGCGTTGAATTAAAGGCATTATAACCTCCTTATCTCAACAATATTCACTATTATTGCAACAGGCAGAAATATATTTTAGGATAGTAATCCTAATTCTTCATATTTTTAATTTAAACAGGGATTATAATCCTTATTTATAATAATTATATCATATTTTAGGATTGTAATCCTTATTCATTTTAACTATACTAAATTTTAGGATTATAATCCCTAAATAATCGATTTATCATCTTATCAGCCAAATCAAATAGACTGACGTATCATATGATCTAAAACTTTAACAAAGTCTCGTTCTACAGCGGTGGTATCTTTACCGGTGCTGCCAATTCCGGTTAACATAGTTTCTTTCCAGTCATTTCTTGCCATATACCTAAAACCTATCAAATACTCAGCTTTTGTTTTATCCGCTTCCTCTTTAGGTAAATAGTAAATACCAACGCTTCTGTCAGCACGAGGATGTAATAGTGCTGGGTTATCTTGTGGTTTATACTGGCTATATATGGATTTCATAAAGGTTAGAATATCTTTACCCTTTACAGACTTATCTACAAAGATAATCTCATTGGACCTGAATAGGGGTATCTTATTAGTACCTGCTACACGTGTGGCGCTAAGTTTAGATAATTCTAGGACTTCCTCATAGGGAGCCATCCGAAGTCCATACGGCTTAGCCTCCTCCACAAGCTTCCCATTTAAATGAATTAAATATTCTTCGGAATAAACAAAATTCGCATTTGTATCCCGCTCTCCACCAGGCACTGGCAAGGTTGGACGATGCACCACAGAATTGGTGGTAAAAGAAAAACCGTTGCTTTCATCATAAAAAACATACACATTGCGCTGGAAAGGTTTCTCCTTCTCCACCACCGCAGATTGAAGAACTAGACGCGGATGAACAACGCTGAACTCCTTTTCCACACTAGCCTTGATATCCTCTGGCGTGGCAGGATCACCATTCTCCGTAGTCCACACAAAAGAACAACCGCTCAATAAAAATGTACAAATACACACAACAACTAATGATATATACCTAATCAACTGCTTCATAGATACACCTCTCCCTGACCTATTTTCCTCGCACAGCCTGTTGTATTTCCCGATCAACAACGGTAATTATGTCTCGTTCAATCTGCTCAGAACTCTTATCTTGATAACCAACACCACTCATTAAGGTATCTCGCCAATCTTCCCGCCCTCTAATTTTGAAACTTATTAGGTACAGAGCCTTGCTCTTATCTGTTTCACCATTTGGTAAATAGTAAAAGCTAACCTTACGGCCATACACGCTACTTACTAAGGTCTCGTCACTATTAGGTTTATATAGAGAATATATGTCTCTTAACATACCCACTACACCAGCACCATTAGATGTTTGATTAAGAAATACAAAATCCCCTTCATCAAACAAAGGCGCTGTACTATTACCCTCTTTTCGCATAATCTTAGCATCCATTAGCGTCTTGCGCTCCTCATTATTAGCTACCTGAAATCTATACTTTACAGCAAGTAGTGCTACCTCACTATTCAACCGATCTAAATAAGCCTCTGCGTACCTATACTCAGCGTTCGTAACACGTTGACCACCAGGAATAGGCAACTGAGGAACCTCAACAGAAGCACGCGCAGTAAAGACAATGCCATTATTCTCATCAAGAAACGTATATTTATAGTGCTTATAAGGCTTTGTGGTAACAACCTCAGAAGCCTGCAACACAAGACGAGGATGATACGATGCAAAACGCTCCTCAACCATTTCCTTCACATCATTTGGCGTATACGGATCCGCATCGAGCGTCGTTAACCGAGAAGAAGTACAACCAACTAATACAACACTATACACACACACCAAAACCAACAACACAAACCTAACAAACAAAGGCATACACAACCACACCTCTCTCCACATAGCCCTCGCATATCAAATATTTCTATCCGAACTCAATACACGAACTTAACTATGAATAAACTCAAGCCACAGTTAATCCTCTACCTCACACCCCTTCTCCCAATTAGGGGCCCTGCCCCATGCGAGGTAAAAGTGCATTTGTTGTTAATGGGTGAAGCAACTAGTTAATAGAAAACATAGGTATGGATGGGACGGATTCACATATAACGTTATAAAAAAGGGATTCCCTTATTGATGAGCGACTTAGGTCACTATGGAGCGAAGAGATAAGGGAATCCCTTTTTTAACAATCTAGCATATTTGTATTCGGGCCCCATCCATACTATTTTCAGTTATTCACCATTAACAACAATCACTTAACTAGCACATCCAATTTATTCATTCGGTAGTCTTCCACTACGTCCATAAATTTCTTATTGTGTATCGGATTTTCCGTCATCCCAAATAGGTGGCTTTTACAGTCACAGTCGGAGGATCCAAATTTAGGTACGTCCCATTCGGCAACGCCACGGACCGCATCAGCGAGAGCGCATTCCGCATCATCTAGGCTAGTTCGAATCGGCAGACCTGCTATCATTTCGCAGTGACCGCGGAAGTAGTCTAAATGCCAGTGCATTTTCTTTCGTTTTCGCTTATGACGCTCAATGCGTTTCGTTAAATTCGCCTTCGCAGAGCCTACGTACATATAGTAACCCGCCTTGAAATGCATCAGCCCTTTAGAACCAACCTCAAGGTCTAAATCATGGTCGAGATGCATGACCATCACGTACACGCCGCTATCGTGAGCCTCTGTGTCGAGAATACTACTCGGATAGGAACACTCATGGGTTACAGTGGGCATGGTAAAAGTCTCATCCCACGCTACCGCAACAGCTTTCCAGTCTAAGGAAGGTGCTACCTCTTTAAAGGTTTTGGCAAACTCCAAATCTGTATGGTAGTCCGGCAAGAACCACTGCGCTTTGTCCCATTGTACGAGGAACAAAACACCTGTGTGGTAACCTTCGTTTTGCAATTCTTTCAAATGTAATAAATGCTTACGCCCTCGTTCTGTAATAGCATCAGGGAACATGGCACCCGTTTTGGAGAATAGCGTACAAGACTTAACCTCTAACAAGAACTCATCATCTTTATCATTGGTGAGGAGCAAGTCAAAACGAGATGATGTACCGTGTAGTTTAACTGTATATTCTCGTCTTACAATGCGCCACTCTTCCCAACCTGGGATCAGTTTATTTTCGATCAAATGCTGCGCTACATCATTACTGTAATTAGTGTCAAGCATAATCACTACGCCATCGCGCTCGATGCCAACTACGCGATATTTCGTTTTCGCATCAGGCTTATCATGAGGCACGATGTACATCGTTACACCGGTGAACAAGAGCTCCCACATGCGACCAGGATTTGGCAAATGAGCGAGCACGCTTTCACCATTTAAATCTAAGGTCACCACAAAACGGTTCGGGCGACCTGTATATTTCGCTTTTAAAATTGTATCGTAAAGGACTTTCATTGTATCTCCTATATCAAGAATATTCTATGTGTCTATTATACGCTATTTTGTTACAGGATGAGAGTCCTACGGATTATACTTTGAAAGTCCTTACAAATTGCATGATGAATGCCCTAAGAAAAGCCTAAGAAGTACTACCTTACATATTTACAAAAACTGAATTAATAATTCACCACAGTTACAGGATCATTATTGCGGTATTTGCGATTACTACGTTGATAATCTCGTTCTACCAAATTCTGTAGCGCTTCGCCTAATAACGTCCAAAAAGCATCAGAATCTTCCGTTGGTATACCAAGAACAATGGAGTTTCCTTTGGAATAGGTAATACATGTAGAGGTTATGTTATCAATAATTGGCAAATACACAATAATTACGCCACATGCTGCTAGCATATCCTTAAGAGGCTCCTTCACACCAATTAAAGGTTCGCTAGAAAGATCCTTAATTTTAGGTATAAATGTTTCTAGTAACTCTGCATTATAAGGATTTACCTCTACAAAACGGGCCCTTCCTTTCGTGATTTGTACCAATGTATAAATTGCACTCTTTTTATCAGGCTCCATATCCTTAATATTTTCATATACTAAGGGCATAATCATTTCATCAGCTACATTTTTTAAAGAAGCCACCTCAAAAAACTTCTGTAAATTATTGACCTGCTCAGCTGCCTTTTTTGTTTCTGGAACGATACCCAAACGCGCAAGCTTAGCATAACCAAAGGGCTTAGCGAAATTAATTTCTTCATCAATGGAGTTTTCATACTCCACTTTTAATATCTTTTCTCTGTAATTAGCTTCTAATCCATTCCAAAAACTTGCCTCTACACCAAATACCCGTTCAAGGCGCATTGCCACATCCTGTGTTAGTGGGACTTCACCATTAATGAGCTTACTAATGTGTTTCTCACTCATATCCATTCGTGTAGCTAATTCTTTTTGGGACATATGTCTATCTTCTAAAACTTCTTTTATTGTCATTCCAGGTGGGATAGCAATAAAAGTTTTACTCTCATATATCTTCATATGTATGTCTCCTATACTAATGATAATCAACAATCTCTTGAATCTCTATCACGTGAAATGTTCCATCAATATGTCACCGACTCTCTCAAATCATAGTGAATGGTTGATACAATATAAATGGCCATTTATAATAATTTACCTAGTAGGTTAATTCTATTATACTCTCTTAACTATAAATGTAAATATATAATTTACCAATTAGGTAAATTACTTTATAATATCTAGTATTATAAATCATATATACTATTAATAATTAATATTAAAAACTTTCAATTTTGTAGCCTAGGTTACATTATTACGTGTTAAAATAGTTTATACTAGGAACATCGGGTCAGTATTTAATACCCGTACTGATCGTTACGCCGGGTTTTGATGAGGCATCGCCTAGTTGATCTCATCACGCTGTTCGTATACGTGCGAAGCTTTCACAAAACCCAATGGCGTATATATTTTACAAACAAAGAATCACATAGATTAACTAAGTAGTTTTAGCCACTATTCTCCGCAGAGAGGGCTCGAGAAAGGATTTAACATGGCACAAATTGCAGCAAATTTACAACGCATTAAAAACGGCCAACGCCGTTATGCAATTACACCTCGCATTCCTGGAGGTTTCATTCAACCTGAACAATTACAAAAATATATCAACGTAGCCAATGAGTTCGGCGCCGTTCTAAAATTGACTGCCAGCCAACGCATTATGATTACGAATTTGAAAGCAGAAGACGTAGATAAAGCTTGGGAGATGCTCGGCATGGAGCCAGCGTACACTGTATCTAACCGCGTGCGCAGCGTAAAAATCTGCCCAGGTACTACATTCTGTAAACGTGCTAAACAAGATAGCGTACATCTTGGCATGCAAATCGAGCGCAAATATTTGTCTCAAGAAATGCCAAACAAAATGAAAATCGGCGTGTCCGGTTGTCTTAATTCTTGTACTGAAAGCCGCATGAAAGATGTTGGTATTATCGGTACTGTAGAGGGCTGGAACGTATACGCTGGCGGTAGCGGCGGTGCACACCCTCGCATTGGCGACCTTATCGCAGAGGTAACAACTGAAAAAGAAGCTCTTGCATTGGTAGATCGTATCATTGCATACTATAAAGAAAATGCACAAATCGAACGCATGGGCGAATTCATTGACCGCATTGGTTTAGAGGCTTTTAAAGCAGCTGTATTGGGCGACCTTGAAGGTGCTCCAGCTGAAAGCAAATCCGAAGAACCAGCTGTGTTCTTGCCTGGTCAAGGTAACGATCCTGAAGTCGAAGCACCTCGCCTCGAAGCAGGTTCTCCTATTACTCCAGACACAATCATTCGCGACATCGTGGAAACATATCCAAATGTGGTGCCTGTATTACAAGGCATCGGCATGGGTTGCTTAGGCTGCCCTTCTGCAACAGCTGAGCCATTATGGCAAGCCGCAGAAATTCACGGTTTTAATGTATACGATTTAGTAGAGAAATTAGAAACAGCACGAAAAGGAGCTTAATATGTCCGCATTCTTAGGTCACATCCATTACTGGTTATATCGTAAAATTCAATTGCTCGTTGAGCGTGAAAACTTGATTTTAGAAAAAACAACTAAAGTTGTTGATGATTTGGCAGAGGAATTACACTCTATCTCCGTAGATACATACGGCGAACCAATCAATCCAAGCATTCCACTTGAAAATATCATCGACCACGGCAATATCCATGGCTGGTTGGCTAACCAAATCAATATCGCTTCCGTTCGTGAAGCAGCTTTCATCAGAGATTTGCTTGATACTAACTCCGGCGACGAAGCTGTACATGTAGTAACAGCTATTCTCGATGCATTCGCAGTACAAGGCCAAGCATGTGGCGTTGTGGCTCAAGATAATCTCGAAGAACACACTGCTCCAGCGATTTACAATGCGTTGCAAAACTTCTACGTAAATGGCATGCCTTGCGATGGCGGTGACCAAGTGGTTTCTGAAAGCCCAGATGAGTTCACATGGGTTGGTGACCACAGATTACAAGCAGGCTACTGGCGTACAGCGGGCGTTGACTCTAAATTCATGGCTGTAGCTTACCAAACATGGTTCGAAGCTTTTGTGAAAGCAATTGATCCAGCTTTTGAACTTGTAACGACTGAAGAAAACGGCACACGTTTATATACAATTAAGAAAAAATAATAAATACATAACATTTCGTTTGTTTAGGGACTATAAACGAACGAAAACGGGCAAAAAGCGAACGTAAAATTTTACGTTCGCTTTTTATCTTATTATTTATATTCTACAATTACTTAATAGTATATGTAGTACCACGTCCTAAACCTTGTTTTCTTAAAAAACCTGATTTCACTAATTTATTAACAATTTGTAATACCTTCGTTTTTCCAAATCCAGTATACTCTACTAATTTTCCTGAAGGCAAAGCCTTAAATTGTAGAATATCATATATTTTCTTTTCATCAGCTGTTAATTTATCCAAATTTTGTTCAATGACAGGTAAAATGATTCTTATCGAGTTTTCTGAAATATCAAATTGTGGTTTTATAACACTATTTCTATAAGCCTCTTGAATACGTTGTATGCCAGTACCATAACGCTCAATAATGTCTAATCGAAAAAACACATTCCCAATGATAGGATTTCTAAGGATAGATATTTGGCCTTCTAAATATTGAGATTCTCCTAATCCTTTTGGTAAACCTCCAGGCGATACAATTTCAATATAATCATCAAACATAGAAATTTTAGTATGAGCTGGTATATCCCAAGCACGATGAACCAATGCATTAGCAATAGCCTCTCTAAATGCCGTCTCAGGTATACGTTCATATTGATTACGAGATGATCCTTTTATTTCACTATATTGATAGTAACGTCGATACATGATTAATGCTTCATTATAGTAGTTTAATAATGATGTATGTTCAATTGTATTTCTTTCCAAGAAAACACTTATAGACTCACCGAAACGAGCCATATCTATACCAGAAAATGAATTTTCATCCGCTAATAGCTCACCAGCAATAGTATATCCTTCATTCATCCGATATAACTCTAAGGTAATTAGTAGATCTCGAGTTAAAGCAGATATCCCCATAATAGATTTACAAGCATCTTCTAATACAGTAAATTGTAAATCTTGACGTTTAGAAACTAAACTATCAAATGAAAGATTCTCTCCCTCCATAACTAATCGCTTCAATTCAATTGTATCTACAGGTATTGAAGCACTATCACCACGTCTATATGATTTCCCATTATAAAAATAAGGTGTATCCTTACCTTTTTCCACAGTCAAAGTTATAACATTAGTAGTTTCATCAATATCCAAACTAAAATTAGGAATTGGTGTAATACTATCATTAATTTTGTTTTCAATAGATAAACATGCTTCTTTTGGATTATCTATCCCAACAATATCCCCATTATCTTTTATTCCAAACCGGATTATTCCTGTTCCATAATTTGCATAAGCACTTACAGTTTTTAAAAATGTATTAGTAACTGATTCTTTAAATTCTAAGGTTTTAGTTTCACGCATATTATCACCCACCTTCTTATATACTATATCATAAAACGGGCGTAAAAACGAACGTAAATATTTTCGTCCGTTTTTACGCCCGTTTTAAATCTATATTTTATATATATTTTTTACAAAACTGTAGCTATAGGCACAGCATTGATAAGCAATATCATTTATAATATAATTATAAGGTAATTACACAAGTTAATTTAATTAAGTGATAGCGTCAGCTTTCAGAACATAAAAAGCTAGAATTAGGAGGTCTATTATGGCAGGCACAGTTAATCAAGAATTAGGTTTATTATTCCAAGGTCCTAACTATGTAATCGTGAAAAAAGGCGGCAAAGCTGGTGAACAAGTTGAAAAACACAATCACCCTGAAGCAAACGTAATTTTCACAGTAGTAAAAGGTAAAGTACAAGTGTTCCTTAACGAAACTGAAGAACACGTACTTGTACCAGGCCAAGTATTAGAATTCAACGGCGATAACTACATCCAAGCAACACTTGTTGAAGACAGCGAATTCGTAGTAAACCTTATTCATAAACCAGAATAAAAACTAGTTTAAACATAAACCCTATAAGAAAAGGCGGTTAATCGTAATTGATTAACCGCCTTTTTTAGTAAGCTGCCCGTTTTATATAGTTACTATTTTATGGAGCATATAATTTTGTGGAGCTTACATTTTGTAGAGCTTAAAAGGAATTATATATTGTTAGCTCACTTACATCAGACCGTTTTGTATGGCCCGGTGCAGGCATACAGTCTGGATGTAGGTATCCAATAGGAAAGATGGCTACAGGTATGATAGTATCTGGCAAGTTATAAGCCGTACGCACTTTAGCGGGATCAAAATGAGCAATCCATGTTGTACCGAGGCCCATATCTGCGACTTGGAACATAATATGAGAGCCTACAATGCTGGCGTCTACAGTGCCTAAATCCGCATCATCATATTCTCGCTTCCAGCTCACTTGATTATCGTAACAAACAATAATAGCCAAAGGCGCATTAAAATGACCATTTGTACAGTCTTTTAGTTTATTAAGACTATCTGCTGTATTTAATACAAGTAGTCGTTGTGGCTGATAATTATGAGCTGTAGGCGCTAATCTTGCTGCCTCTAAGATTATATTTACCTTCTCCTGCTCTACAGGTTTCGTATCAAATTTTCGAACCGAATACCGTTCTGTGGCTAATGCTTTAAAATCCTTCATTAGATTTCACTCCTTAATGTTATATCAAACATTATATTTTAATCGGGAATATCATAAAACCTACTAATTATAAGATTTTAGTATTATTTATGTAATTGATTTATATATAATTTCGAGTCTATCAATAAAATCTATAGGAATTTGTGTAGCTTCTTTATATTTTTGTTTTAATTCATTAATTAAGTCTACAATATGCTTTGAATCGTCATCTCCACTAACTTCTGGCTTAAAAACTCCTCTGCATTCAGCTATAAGAGAACTAACAAGTAATTTATCATTTAATAATAGTGCTGTCATAATCAATACACCATAAATTCCTTTTAATGATTTCTTATCTCTACTTGTTATTTCACCTTTCTCTCGTTTAAGTACACCATTTGGTACGATGGTATATAAAATATTACCTGGTATATTATATACAGATCGACAACCAAAGAAATTTAAACTATGAGCTGCACAATTACGAAAACGACGAATTGCCTCTAATGTATTAATTAATAACTCTATTTTATCTTTACACGTAATCAAATCAGTAGGAAGTAAAAGATTAGCAACTTCTCTTTTATGTTTTGTACTTAATAATCTAAATATATTAATAGCACTTCCAAAAGAAATGTTTTTAAATAAAATCCATGGTGGAACATGATTATGATGTTTTAAATAATACTTCGTAGGCTGTTTTGCATTACATATATCAAGCTGTTTATTAATCTCTTGCTTTACCTTTGCAAAGCTAAGATGATTTATCTGTCGTTTATAGTATCTAGCATGTAAATAATCATCTTGATGTACCCCTAAATGATTTGAGATTACATAGGATAGTCTTGTCTTAAATAATGTTTCAATCATTAAACTATATTTCATAGTAATAGATTGAATACCTTTATCTATAAAAGAAAAAATATAAATATCTTCTAGCTTTACATTATCTTTAAACCTGTCATTGGACAACATAAAAACAGATTTATATCCATTGATTAAATCATAATAAGAAGACGTCATAATAAGGCGTTTTGCTCGATCTCGATTAGTAATAATAAGCTTACGAGACTCTAGTAAATTAAGCTGCTTATCTAAATCCAAAAATGGTTTATCAAAAGCCATGATTAAAACTCCCTATATAAAATAAAAAAGGCACTATCTATAGATAGCGCCTTAGTGACCAACGCCCTTAGCGTTGAAGTCTATTCACTATCTATAGTATATCATAATTAATGAATATCTCAAGACATGGGAACATAACTAAATTGCATCATAACGATTAATTTAAGAACTATAATGCGGGTTATAGGACAAAAAGTGTGTGTGACTAATCCCAATAAGTTGGAAAATCTGTAGACATATGTAGCTCATTCCAAACAGGAGCATCACCCCATTGAGG
>NZ_JAHABE010000019.1:0-22268 GCF_018376515.1 Veillonella sp. oral taxon 158
TACTTTTGTGATTGCAGCAGTCAAAGTAGTTTTACCATGGTCAACGTGACCGATTGTACCGATGTTAACATGCGGTTTCGTACGTTCAAATTTTTCTTTAGCCATTTTAAATTATCCTCCGAGGAAAATAGTAATTCTATTAATCTAATGTAAGATTAACCGTTTTTCTTTGCTTGAATTTCTTCAGCAATTTTCTTAGGAACTTCTTCGTAATGATCGAACGTCATGGAGTAGTTACCGCGACCTTGAGTTTTAGAACGAAGGTCTGTTGCGTAACCGAACATTTCGCTCAATGGAACATATGCTTTGATATGTTGGTTGCCATTACGAGCTTCCATGCCGTCCATGCGACCACGACGGGAGTTCAAGTCACCGATAACGTCGCCCATGTATTCTTCAGGAACGTCTACTTCTACGGACATGTATGGTTCAAGCAATGCAGGGTCTGCTTTGCGAGCACCTTCTTTAAAGCCCATGGAACCAGCGATTTTGAAGGCCATTTCGTTGGAGTCAACGTCATGGTAGGAGCCGTCAAATACGATAACTTTGATGTCAACCATTGGATAACCAGCGATAACACCGGATTCCATAGCTTCTTTAACACCGTTTTCTACAGGTCCGATGTATTCACGAGGAATCGCACCACCTACGACCTTATTTTCAAATTCGAAGCCAGCGCCTGGTTCTTGTGGAATCAATTCCAACCAGCAGTGACCATATTGACCACGACCACCAGACTGACGTACGAATTTACCTTCAGCTTTGACAGCTTTACGGATAGTTTCGCGATATGCTACTTGAGGTTTACCTACGTTACAATCTACTTTGAACTCACGGTTCATACGGTCAACGATGATATCCAAGTGAAGTTCGCCCATACCGGAGATAATAGTTTGACCTGTTTCTTCATCAGTACGAACTTTGAAAGTAGGATCTTCTTCTGCCAAACGAGCAAGAGCTGTACCCATTTTTTCTTGGTCAGCTTTTGTTTTAGGTTCAACAGCAACGGAGATAACTGGTTCAGGGAATTCCATGGATTCAAGGATTACAGGATTCTTTTCATCACACAATGTGTCGCCTGTAGTAGTATCCTTCAAGCCAACCGCCGCAGCGATGTCACCAGAGTATACGCGTTCAATTTCTTTACGGGAGTTAGCGTGCATTTGAA
Organism: Veillonella sp. oral taxon 158; assembly: GCF_018376515.1. Lineage (NCBI taxonomy): Bacteria > Bacillati > Bacillota > Negativicutes > Veillonellales > Veillonellaceae > Veillonella > Veillonella sp. oral taxon 158. Next base: position 1,169 of record NZ_JAHABE010000019.1, read on the forward strand.
GAATACGGCCGATACGTTCTTTTTTACCTTTAGTGGAGTTGAAAACGTAAGAACCGGATTCCAATGTACCAGAGTACACACGGAAGAACGCTAATTTACCAACATAAGGGTCAGCCATGATTTTGAATGCCAATGCGGAGAATGGCTCTTCATCGGAAGAAGGACGAGTTGTTTCTTCTTCAGAACCAGGAACAACACCTTTAATAGGTGGGATGTCGATTGGAGCTGGCATGTAATCGATTACAGCGTCCAATAACATTTGTACACCTTTGTTTTTGTAGGAAGAACCACAAAGAACTGGGAACAATTGGTTTGCAATAACTGCTTTACGCAATGCTGCTTTCAATTCTTCAACAGAAATTTCTTCGCCTTCCAAGTATTTCATCATGATATCGTCATCTGTTTCAGCGATAGCATCGATCATCATTTCGCGACGAGCTTCTGCTACTTCTTGATATTCAGCTGGGATTTCAGTGATTTCAAATTCTTTACCGTCATCGGATAAGTAAATTTCCGCTTTCATAGTCATCAAGTCGATGATACCTTTGAAAGTATCTTCAGAACCAATTGGAACTTGAATAGCTACGGAATTTGCACCTAGACGAGCTTTCATCATGTCAACTACGTTGAAGAAGTCAGCACCTACAGTATCCATCTTATTTACATAAGCGATACGAGGTACGCCGTAGTTAGAAGCTTGACGCCATACTGTTTCGGATTGTGGTTCAACGCCGCCTTTAGCACTGAATACCGCAACAGAACCGTCAAGTACACGTAGAGAACGTTCTACCTCTACAGTAAAGTCAACGTGACCAGGAGTATCGATGATGTTGATACGATGTTCTTTCCATTGACAAGTTGTCGCAGCAGAAGTGATTGTGATACCACGTTCTTGTTCTTGCTCCATCCAGTCCATCGTAGCAGCGCCTTCATGTACTTCGCCGATCTTGTGAACGATACCTGTATAGTAGAGGATACGTTCTGTAGTTGTTGTCTTACCAGCATCGATGTGGGCCATGATACCGATATTACGAGTTTTTGCTAAGGAAAACTCTCTTGCCACAGTTGTCACCTCTTATTACCAACGATAATGAGCAAATGCTTTATTAGCTTCTGCCATTTTATGAGTATCTTCTTTTTTCTTGATTGCAGCGCCTGCATTGTTGAAAGCGTCCATCAATTCGCCTGCTAAGCGTTCTTTCATAGTGCGTTCACCACGAAGACGAGCGTAGTTTACAACCCAGCGAATGCCGAGTGTTTGACGGCGATCAGCGCGAACTTCAACTGGAACTTGGTAGTTCGCACCACCGATACGGCGAGCACGTACTTCAAGTACAGGCATAACATTTTTCAATGCTTGATCAAAAACTTCCATTGGGTCTTGACCCATTTTGGAACGAATAATTTCGAATGCATCATATACGATAGTTTCAGCAATGCCTTTTTTGCCATCGTACATAACTTTGTTAATGAAACGTGTTACTAATTTGCTGTTGTACACCGGATCTGGAAGTACATCACGTTTCGGAACAGGGCCTTTTCTTGGCATGTTCAATTCCTCCTTTATACTGATGTGTGTTAGTTTCGTTTAATGGCTAAAATTATTTTTTAGCTTTTTTCGCGCCGTATTTGGAACGACTTTGCATACGATTTTGTACGCCAGCTGTATCCAATGCACCACGAACGATGTGATAACGCACACCTGGAAGGTCTTTTACACGACCGCCTCTGATAAGTACAACACTGTGTTCTTGTAAATTGTGACCAATGCCTGGGATGTAAGCAGTTACTTCAATAGCGTTTGTCAAACGTACACGGGCAACTTTACGAAGCGCGGAGTTTGGTTTCTTTGGAGTAGCTGTGTACACACGAGTACATACACCACGTTTTTGTGGAGATTCTTGAAGCGCTGGAGCTGTAGATTTTTTAGTCAAGCTCATGCGACCTTTGCGTACTAGCTGATTAATTGTTGGCATTTGGGCACCTCCTTTCCAAATTTGAGATTTATAATTGATCCGTCATAACAAAGTGTTACATCGGATATTACCAAGATTAACGTAGGATACCTACCGCTGTGGCCCGCACTTTAATGCGACACGCACGACCAAGGTCATCCATAGTGTGCTTGTCATTCACAGGTATTCCCTGTTCAGCACAAGCATTTCGTATAGGTCCAACTACACTTTCATCACTATCATGTCCAACGAACACATAGCTTACAGTTCCTTTAGCAATGTTTTTCAACGTTTGCTTGGCACCGATTGTTTTGTTCATCGACTTCAGATGGGCAATGTCCATAGTAAAATTCTCCTTACGAAACTATGCTACTTAGGCATACTAGCCCCCGAGCACTATGTAAGTATATCAATTACACTAGCCATTGTCAAACGTTTTTCAAGCGTTAACACCGCTATACAACTGCATTTTATGTGTACACGTTTCCGTGCGTTTCATCTCACCGAATCATATAAATTTATATCTAATTTTTATACAATATTTCATGTTTTCAACTCATTTTTATACATAATATTAATATTATGTCTATTAATCACATTTCATGTATGCATAATTGATATAGTACAAGTATAAGAAACCGAAATTTTTATGTATTTTATTTAAAGTGCAACTATTATAAGTGAATAGTAATTATATATAAAAAGAGCGCACCCTAAGGCACGCTCTTTTTTATACCCCTATAGATTATTCTTCTACAGCTGGTTCTTCAGTAATATCAATAATTTCAGGTGTGTTTTTCACAACCTCAATTTTGCGGTAACGGCTCATGCCAGTACCTGCAGGAATCAATTTACCGATAATTACATTTTCTTTTAAGCCCAATAATGGATCGATTTTACCTTTGATTGCAGCGTCGGTAAGAACACGTGTCGTTTCTTGGAAGGACGCAGCAGACAAGAAGGAATCCGTTGCCAAAGCGGCTTTTGTAATACCCAATAACGTGCGTTTACCTGTAGCAGTTTCACGACCATTAAGAGTAAGACGACGGTTTTCTTCGTCAAAGGTATTAACGTCGACCATATCCCCTGGAAGCATATCTGCATCGCCAGCTGCTTCAATTTTAACTTTATGAAGCATTTGACGTACGATAACTTCGATATGTTTATCGTTAATTTCTACACCTTGAGATTTATATACTTTTTGTACTTCGTATACGAGGTAACGTTGAGTAGCTTCAGTACCCATTACGCGCATAATATCGTGAGGGTTGATAGAACCTTCAGTCAAACGAGCGCCCAAGGATACAACATCACCGTCTTTAACGATGATGCGGGAACCATAAGGGATGAGGTAATCAAGTTCAATACCGTCTTCACCAGTAATGAAGATTGTATTTGTACCTTTTTTACCTTCGTTAGGTACAACGCGAACTGTACCTTCGTTTTCTGCGATAATCGCATTACGTTTTGGTTTACGCGCTTCGAACAATTCTTCGACACGTGGCAAACCTTGTGTAATATCGTCACCTGCGACACCACCTGTATGGAATGTACGCATTGTTAACTGTGTACCAGGTTCACCGATGGATTGGGCTGCAATAATACCTACTGCTTCACCAACTTGAACTTGGTTACCAGTACCTAAATCGCGACCATAACACTTGCGACATACACCATATGGGCTACGGCAAGTCAATACGGAACGGATTTTAACTGTTTCATAGTGTTTTACAACTTCATCAGCCAATGGTTCTGTGATTTCACCGTTAAGAGGAACGATTACTTCACCAGTTTCCTTATTAACTAATTCTTCAGCTGCAATACGACCTACGATACGATCTTTTAACGGCTCAATAACACCAGTACCTTCAACGATTGCTTCCACTTCGATACCGTGGATTTCATTGTTGCGTACTTGTACTTCTTTTACATCGGAGTTAAGAATCGCTTCGATGCCTTCTTCAGTGAGGCGTGTATCAGCAGGGAAGATTTCTACGCCTTCGCTATCAACGATGGCATGTACAGTATCCTTGTTCAACATATTTTGAACCATAGTTTCTTTTAATGTTGCACGGATGCGTTCATCGCTTTCACCAAGAATAATTTTTTGAACCAAATTAGTATGGTTGATATCACTATCAGAACCTAGGTGCGCACCACGCAATGCAACAGATGTTACACCGGATTCTGCGATATCTGCCAAGCATTGTTCGTCTAAGATAGTTTCAGCAGGAACAACAAGCTCGCCTGTTTCTACGTTCACTACATCTTTATCTAGAACACGACCAATGAGTTTGTCTTTCAACAATTCCAAAGCTTGACGCGGAGATGTAGCCAAACGAGCACGTTCACGAACAAGATCGATACCTACAACATCACAATCGTCCTCACGAACGATAACATCTTGAGATACGTCAACAAGACGACGAGTCAAGTAACCGGAGTCAGCTGTACGAAGAGCTGTATCGGCCAAACCTTTACGAGCACCGTGAGAGGAAGTAAAGTAATCCAATACAGTCAAACCTTCTTTAAAATTTGCTTTGATTGGTAAGTCGATGATACGACCAGATGGATCGGCCATCAAACCACGCATACCAGCAAGCTGACGGATCTGTTGTTTGTTACCACGGGCACCAGAGATAGCCATCATGTAAACAGGGTTGAAGCCATCTTTGTCGCGCGCCATATTATCCATCATGGCATCAGTAACATCATCTGTTGCTTTTGTCCATAATTGGATTGTTTTGCGGTAACGTTCTTCTTCTGTAATAAGACCACGACGGTACATACGAGATACTTTTTCTACCTCTTGTTCCGCTGTGTCTAATAAGCCAGTTTTGACTTCTGGTACTTTAATATCAGCAATAGCTACAGTCATACCTGCGCGACGAGCGAAGGAGTAACCTAAGGATTTAATACGGTCCAAAAGTTCTGCAGTTTTTTCATTGCCAAACAATTGGAAGCATTGGTCAACCAATTTACCAACTGTTTTCTTATCCATAACCTTACCTAATGTGTAAGTGCCATCTTCGTTTTGTGCATATTGCCATAATTCAGGGAACAATGCATGGTTGAAGATCAAGCGACCTGCAGTCGTTTCAACACGACCGTAGCCAGGCATACGGATATAGAGAACATCTTGCAAGCCGATGACACCTGCTTCATAAGCAAGCATTACTTCATCATAAGTAGCAAATGTTTTAGCGTTATCTTTAGTATTTTCACGTACTACTGTTAAGTAGTATGTACCCAAGATCATATCCTGAGATGGTACCGCTACTGGTTTACCATCTTTAGTGGACAAGATATTGTGGCTAGAAAGCATCAATGTACGAGCTTCTGCTTGTGCTTCTACGGACAATGGTAAGTGACACGCCATTTGGTCACCGTCAAAGTCGGCGTTGAAGGCTGTACATACTAATGGATGCAATTTGATAGCACGGCCTTCCCAAAGGATTGGTTCGAAGGCTTGGATACCAAGTCTATGCAATGTAGGGGCACGGTTCAAGAGAACTGGATGTTCTTTGATTACCTCTTCCAAGGATTCCCATACGCCAGGGCCAATTCTTTCAACTTGGCGTTTAGCTGCCTTGATGTTGGATGCTTGACCGCGTTCTACCAAACGTTTCATAACGAATGGTTTGAACAATTCCAATGCCATTTCTTTTGGCAACCCACATTGGTGCATTTTAAGTTCAGGACCTACTACGATTACGGAACGACCGGAGTAGTCAACACGTTTACCGAGCAAGTTTTGACGGAAACGACCTTGTTTACCTTTAAGCATATCGGACAAGGATTTTAACGGACGGTTACCAGGACCTGTTACAGGACGACCGCGACGACCATTATCGATCAATGCGTCAACAGCTTCTTGAAGCATACGTTTTTCGTTGCGCACGATAATATCAGGAGCACCTAAGTCTAACAAACGTTTCAAACGATTGTTACGGTTGATAACACGACGGTATAAATCATTGAGGTCAGATGTAGCAAAACGACCACCATCTAATTGAACCATTGGGCGCAATTCAGGTGGGATTACAGGAACGATGTCCATAATCATCCACTCAGGGCGGTTACCAGATTGACGGAATGCTTCTACTACTTCTAAGCGACGAACTGCACGAATTTTACGTTGACCACTAGCAGTGTTCAATTCTTCACGCAATTCAGCATTCAATGCTTCAAGATCAAGTTCTGCTAAGAGAGCTTTTACAGCCTCAGCACCCATGTCGATACATACGAAGAGAACCTCTTCTGCAGCGCCTAATTCATAGCGCTCTTCACGAGTTAATTCTTCATATTCTTTATCTGCTTCTGGGATTGTTGCATCATCGCGAAGAGCTGCATTGTAGCGCTCTTTGCGTTGTGCTTCACGGACAATAGCTAAACGTTCATTGCGTTGAGCTACTGTTTCGATTACGACGGATTTACCACCGATAGTGTAACCGTCTTCATTAAATTGAGCTTCATATTCGCGGTATTCTTGCTCGGACAATAATTGACGTTTTGCCAACGGAGTACCAGCTGGATCTACTACGATGTAGGAAGCAAAGTATAATACGCGTTCCAAGGAACGTGGGGATACGTCAAGGATAAGGCCCATACGGGATGGGATACCTTTGAAGTACCAAATGTGAGATACAGGAGTGGCCAATGCAATATGACCCATACGTTCACGACGTACTTTTGCACGTGTAACCTCTACACCACATTTGTCGCAGACTACGCCTTTATGGCGAATGCGTTTATATTTGCCGCAGTGACATTCCCAGTCTTTTGTTGGTCCAAAAATGCGCTCGCAGAATAGACCATCACGTTCTGGCTTCAACGTACGGTAGTTAATAGTTTCAGGTTTCTTAACTTCCCCATGAGACCAAGCTAAGATCTGCTCTGGAGAGGCTAAACCGATTCGCATGGAATCGAATTCATTTACGTCTAGCACTACTATCGCTCCCTTCCTTATAGATAGTTTTAGTCTTCATCGTTAGAGGAGTCGCCCATTGGGAACGCCAATTGGCTAAGGATATCATCTTCACCACCGTTGTCAGCTGGTGCTTCTTCCTCTACTTCTGGTTCTACTACAGTTACTTCGTCAGTTTCTACTGCACTGCCTTCCATAACTTCTTCAATACCAGTTTCTACCACTTCATCTTCGTCATCAAGTTCTTTCATAACAACTTCTTCTTGATCTTCATTCAAGATTTTTACATCAAGACCAATACTTTGAAGTTCTTTGAGCAATACCTTGAAGGACTCAGGTACACCTGGTTCAGGGATGTTTTCGCCTTTAACGATTTTTTCGTATGCTTTCACACGACCAACAACGTCGTCAGACTTAACAGTTAATAGCTCTTGAAGTGTATAAGCTGCGCCATATGCTTCGAGAGCCCAAACTTCCATTTCCCCGAAACGTTGACCACCGAACTGAGCTTTACCGCCCAATGGTTGTTGTGTAACAAGGGAGTACGGACCTGTGGAACGAGCATGGATTTTGTCGTCAACCAAGTGATGGAGTTTAAGCATGTAAACGTAACCAACAGTTACGTGGTTATCCATAGGTTCACCAGTACGACCATCGTACAATACTGTTTTACCATTTTCAGGACGACCAGCGATTTCTAATGTTTCGAATACGTCTTTTTCGTGTGCACCATCAAATACAGGTGTAGCGATATGAATACCTGCTACATCTGGTGTTGGCATGCCATATTTTTTGAAGTCATAGCCAAGACCTTCCAACTCTTTGCGGATTTCAATGCGTTTTTCTTCAGCAGAGTGAATATTGTTAAGAGTATTCTTAACTTTATTGATTGCTTCTAATTCCTCTACAAGTACAGGATCCATTTCTGGAGCATCCTCTTCAGAGTCAAAGAATTCTACATGAAGTGCATTGTATTTTGCTTCAATAGCTTTAAGTTCTTGGTAACGAGCTTCGCCACCCATAGCATCCAATTTCTTTTGTGCTGCTTTTTCTACATGTTTAAGAATTTTAGTTTTCAAAGTAATGATTTGTTCATTCTCTTTGAAATGGCTTACTGTTACATCTTCTGCAATTTTTGCTTCCAATGCTTCAATTTGAGCATAAAGATCGCGGATTGCATCGATTTGTTCCCAGTAAGATGCATCAGTACGAGCTTCTTTCAACACATTTTTAATGTGAAGGTCTGTAGCCTTGATTTTCATACCTAAGCCTTGAACAGCCCAACCCAAGTGAGTTTCAAGAACCTGACCGATGTTCATACGAGAAGGTACGCCCAATGGGTTCAATACGATTTGTACTGGAGTACCATCCGGAAGGAATGGCATATCTTCTTTTCTCATAACGCGAGAAACGACACCTTTGTTACCATGACGGCCCGCCATTTTATCGCCTTCGTGAATCTTACGTTTTTGAGCGATGTATACGCGAACAAGTTTATTTACACCTGGTTGTAATTCGTCGCCGTTTTCACGAGTGAAGACTTTAACATCTACTACTTTACCAGATTCGCCATGAGGTACGCGCAAGGATGTGTCGCGAACTTCACGTTCTTTGTCCCCAAAGATAGCGCGCAATAAACGTTCCTCTGGAGTAAGTTCAGTTTCGCCTTTTGGTGTAGCTTTACCTACTAGGATATCGCCAGGGTGTACTTCTGCACCAATGCAGATAATACCTTCTTCATCTAAGTTTTTAAGTGTGTCGTCACCAGTATTAGGCAATTCACGAGTAATTTCTTCAGCACCTAATTTAGTGTCGCGCGCATCACATTCGTATTCTTCAATATGAATGGATGTGTAGATATCTTCTTTGCAAAGCTCTTCACTAAGCAAGATAGCATCCTCGTAGTTATAACCTTCCCAAGGCATGAACGCTACAAGAACGTTATAACCTAACGCCAATTCACCGCCATCAGTAGCAGGACCGTCAGCCAATACTTGGCCTTTTACAACATGGTCGCCACGATTAACGATTGGTTTTTGGTTAAAGCATGTGGATTGGTTAGAACGAAGGAATTTATTCAAGCGGTATGTATCAACACGACCATCGCTATCGCGAAGTACGTGGATTTCATTACCCCAGCAACGTACAACTTTACCAGCTTCACGTGCAAGTACGCAAACGCCGGAGTCAGTCGCTGCTGTATATTCCATACCTGTACCAACAAGTGGAGCTTGTGCACGCAAGAGTGGTACCGCCTGACGTTGCATGTTCGCACCCATCAAGGCACGGTTAGCATCGTCATTTTCAAGGAATGGAATCATAGCTGTACCAATGGATACAACTTCTTTTGGACTTACGTCCATATAGTCAACCTTATCAGGTGTAACTTCTAATACGTCATGACCACGACGACAAGCTACATGTTCAGTTGTGAAGTAACCTTCCTCATCAAGTGGAGAGTTCGCTTGGGCAATTGTCATGCCTTCTTCTTCATCTGCTGTCATGTATACTACGCTGTCAGATACGCGTACTTTAACTACTTTATCAGCATCAGCACCTTTGCCATATACTTTTTCTACTTTACGGTAAGGAGCTTCGATGAAACCGAACTCGTTTACTTTCGCGTAGTTGGACAAGGAGTTGATCAAACCGATGTTTGGACCCTCTGGAGTCTCGATTGGACACATACGGCCATAATGAGAATGATGCACGTCACGAACTTCGAAGCCTGCACGCTCACGAGATAAACCGCCAGGACCAAGGGCAGATAAACGACGTTTGTGAGTTAATTCTGCTAATGGGTTTGTTTGGTCCATGAACTGGGACAACTGGGAGGAACCAAAGAATTCTTTGATTGCAGCCACTACAGGACGAATGTTAATCAACGCTTGAGGCGTGATAGATTCGATTTCTTGAATTGTCATACGTTCACGAACAACACGTTCCATACGAGTCAAACCAATACGGAATTGGTTTTGCAACAATTCACCTACGCAACGAAGACGACGGTTACCCAAGTGGTCAATATCATCTGTGTGACCTGCACCATCCATAAGATTGAGCAAGTAAGAGATGTTAGCAATCATGTCTTCGCGAGTTACTGTGCGGTGATCGAATGGCAAGTTGCAGTTGTTACAGATTACTTTAGACTCTACACCATCGTTATTTACGATGTAGAATTCAGCAAAACCTTCGCCATCGAATACATGGCTATTTGCTACGATATCAAGTTGTTCTTCCCCAACTTGTACGCCTGCATCAAGGATTACTTCGCCAGTTTCAGGATCTACGATAGGTTGAGCCAATGTGTGACCTAACATACGTTGACGCCAACCAAGTTTTTTGTTCAATTTATAACGACCAACGCGCGCCAAGTCATAACGGCGTGCATCGAAGAACAAGTTATCGAACAAGTTACGAGCAGACTCTACTGTTGGAGGCTCGCCTGGACGCAATTTTTTATAGATTTCAACTAATGCTTCATCAGCGGATTGAGTTGTATCTTTTTCTAATGTGCGAACGATGCGCTCATCATAAATTGGCAAACCATCTTCATCAGTTTTACCGTTCCAGAAGAGGTCAAGGATGCTTTCATTAGTATCCCAACCTAATGCACGTACCAATACTGTAGCTGGTAACTTACGGTTACGGTCAATACGAACCGCTACGATTTCACTCGCATCTGTTTCAAGCTCGATCCATGCGCCACGGTTAGGAATCACTGTGGAATCGTATAAACGGTTACCCATTGTATCGATTTCTTTATTATAGTAAACGCCTGGAGAACGTACCAATTGGGATACGATAACCCGTTCTGCACCATTGATGATGAAAGTACCTGTATCAGTCATCAATGGGAAGTCGCCCATGAATACTTCTTGTTCTTTAATGTCCATGTTTTCTGGATCATTATTTACCAAGCGAATATTTACACGAAGTGGTGCTGCGTATGTAGCATCACGGTTTTTACATTCATTAATATCATACTTAGGCTCACCTAAGCTGAAACCTTCAAAAGAAAGTACTAAATTACCTGAATTGTCTTTAATCGGAGAAATATCGTTGAAAATATTTTGTAAACCACTCTCCAAGAACCATTCATACGATTTACGTTGAATGTCCAATAAATGCGGCATTTTAATAACTTCGTTAATTTTTGCATATGTATAACGAGTTCGTTTGCCTACCTGTTCAGGTTTGAACATATTTGCTTTCACCCCTATCAAACACACTGGTCTACCATTTTCTATAACGGCATGAAAAAGACATCTTTCAGGTCTCAGTTTTCCTGCTCGGGCAACGTCAAATAAAGCAAGGTCCATTTCATTTTTTAAAATAACCTTGCTTCCCATTAACCAAGCACAACCTTGGAAGAAAACCTCATCACTATTAAAGTTATAGTTTTTACATCCAAAAGCAGAAAACGCTACTTTTGCAATATATAATTTTATCAGTAATAAAAAAGACTGTCAACCAAAAGGGTTGACAGTCTTTCATTTTCATGCTTTGTTCATCTATTAACAAAGGGTAATGTATTAGTTACCTTTTTGTTTTAACAATTTTGCACCAGCAATACCAGGGCGAGTCATTTCTTTAGGAGAAAGAATATGATTGATTTCATCTTCAGTCAATAAACCTTGATCTAAGATGATATCGCGGATAGCACGACCTGTTTCATATGCTTCTTTAGCCAATGCAGATGCAGTTTCGTAACCAAGGTGTGGTAACAATGCTGTTACGATACCTACGGAACGGTTCAACCAGTATTCGCATTGTTCGCGGTCCACTTCAAGATCTACGAGCAATTTATCAACGAATGTATTTACACCGTTTTTGAGGTAGCAAAGGTTATTGAACAAGTTGTACGCCAATACAGGTTCCATTACGTTCAATTCAAATTGACCATTTTCTACAGCCAATGTAATAGTAGTATCATTACCGATAACTTGGTAACATACTTGGTTCAATACTTCGGCGATAACAGGGTTAACTTTACCAGGCATGATGGAAGAACCAGGTTGGCGTGCAGGTAATTTTAATTCCCCAATACCACAACGAGGGCCAGATGCCATCAAGCGGAAGTCATTCGCCATTTTAATCAATACAAGTGCAGTTACTTTCAAACCACTGGAGATATCTGCAAATACGTCTGTATTGTTTGTAGCGTCGATCAAGTTTTCCGCAGTGTAGAATGGTTCACCTACTACTTCGCTAAGTTCATAAGCTACATCATGAATGTAGTTAGGTTCAGCATTAAGACCTGTACCAACTGCAGTGGCACCCATGTTGATTACATGTGCACCTTCAACGGCAGATTTAATACGTTTAATACCACGGCGAATACCAGATGCATAAGCACCCATTTCTTGGCCCAATGTAATTGGCACCGCATCTTGTAAATGAGTACGACCCATTTTCAAGATTTCGCTGTATTCTTCAGCCTTTTTCTCGAGCTCATCAACGAGGCGTTGCAATGCGTCAAGTAAAGGTTTGGATTTAATAATAGCACATACTTTAATTGCTGTAGGGAACGCATCGTTTGTGGATTGCGCCATGTTACAGTGGTTGTTAGGGCTTACGATATCGTAGCTACCTTTTGGATGACCTAAAATTTCACAAGCGCGGTTAGCCAATACTTCGTTCATGTTCATGTTTACAGAAGTACCTGCACCACCTTGAATTGGGTCAACTGGGAATTGATCGGCAAATTGACCTTCAATTACTTCGTCCGCAGCTTGAACAATTGCTTTACCAATAGATACATTGAGACGACCAGTTTTCATATTAGCCAAAGCAGATGCTTTTTTAACCATCGCCAAAGCTTTAATAAAGTCTTGGTCTAAATGTTTTCCTGTAATATGGAAGTTTTCTAAGGCACGAATAGTTTGTACGCCATAATATAGCTCATCAGCTACTTCTAACTCACCTAGGAAATCATGTTCTTTTCTCATATTAGATCCTCTTTCCACTATTTCATATATTTAATGACATTTTGATGAAATAATTTTATCTTATGCGCTCATTATAGCATGTATCTTGTATACATAAAAGTCATTTCATGTATCCTGAACAAACAATATTCTATACAATATTTATTTCGGTAATTAAATATACTATATCAAGACAGGTTTTGAATATAACTACCCCTATAGTACAATAGTATAAACTATGTAAGTAAGGAGTATTGACTATGAATTATCACGCTCTGCGTATAAGCGCTTTATTTTTATTGACCATCCTGAGTTATGGTTTCTACAACGCCTATTTGCCTATCACCGATCCAGTCGAATCAAACTATGTACTCTCTGCCATTACCATGCTAAAACACAACTCCTGGATATCGCCTATGATATATGACCAAGTGTGGTATGACAAACCACCTCTCACCTATTGGGCCCTTATGATAACATACAAACTATTCGGCATATCTGACTTTACATCGCGGATACCGAATACACTCGTGGCGGGAGCTAGTGTGGCCTTTATGTATCACATTGTCTACCGCATGTCTAAGAATGTCTCTATCAGTGTACTTTGTGCCATTCTATTAATGAGTACACTACAGTTTTGGTATATATCACATGCCGTTATAACCGATGGCTTCCTATTCCTTTTCACCTTAGCCATATTTGGATATAGCTATTTAGCTTTTCACAATAATGACAAGGCATCAATAATAAAAGCCTACATTGCTGCTGCCTTAGCCGTAATCACAAAAGGGCCTGTAGGAATTCTCTTACCAGGACTCATATTAGTCATTTACGTATGCGCACGCTATGTAGTACATAGGAACGATGAAAACTACGAGCTTTCAAAAGATGTTAAGCTACTATTTAATCCTTTAGGTCTATTGGCCTTTATATGTATAGCTGGTCCTTGGTATATTGCTATGTATTCAATACATGGTGAACAGTTTATTTCTGGATTCTTGGGCCTACACAATGTAGATCGAGCCCTCGTGTCTGAACATCCTAAATTTAATGTATGGTATTATTATCTCTTGATTGTACCGCTTTCACTATTACCTTGGACACCGGTAATATGTTATCAATTAAAAAGCATCAACTGGAAAGACGATTTTGATTTATTCGGTATCATATGGTTTGTAGTTATAGTTCTATTCTACTCATTAGTAGCTACGAAATATATAACCTATACGCTACCTGCTATTATTCCATGTATACTATGGGCAGCAGTTAAAATAGGTGAGTTAATTACGGATAAAGAGACTGGTGAATTCACCACATCACTAAAAAGATTTAATTATTGGGTTACTTTGCCATTAGGTATTTATTATATAATTTTCACGTTTGCTACAGCCTTTGATAAAACCCTTGATAGCATACCATTAGTGGTAGGTTCCTTTATCATAGTATGTACAATTTATATTGGCGGTCAATACATAACATCGTCTTTTAGACTTGCCATATATGCTATTGTTCCATTACTTACGTTATACTCTGCTATTACTATTACAGTACCACCAGTATTATTTAGTCAATCTGGATTACAGTTCAAAACTTACATTGAGGATACATCAAAACCAATATATGTATATGGTAGTTACTATACTTCTATCGTATATTATATGGATACAACACCTACTCAAATTTTTGTAGATACAACTGATGATCCTAGATGGACTGAAGGTAAAGCGTTAATGCCTACCATAACAAAAGATTCTTTTTTACAACGAAGAAATCAGAACCATGGCGCTTATGTAATAGTACCAAATAAATATGATAAAGACTTTACGAATACCTTCCCTTATCCAAAAGCAAAGTTAGTTAATAAGACTAAAATTGCCTCTATATATAAACTTCAATAAATTTAACTCGTCTATACCAACTCTTAATGTTTGATACTACATTAAGAGAAACGTATAGATGGGCTTTTTTAGCAAACAAAAAAGGCGTACCCAAGGGTACGCCTTTTAATATGGCTAGAATTATTTCAATTCTACAGTTGCGCCAGCTTCTTCCAATTGAGCTTTCAAAGCTTCAGCTGCTTCAGTAGCTACGCCTTCTTTTACAGGTGCAGGAGCGCCGTCAACGATAGCTTTAGCTTCTTTCAAGCCAAGACCAGTTGCTTCACGAACAACTTTGATTACGTTGATTTTGGATGCGCCAGCATCTTTCAAGATTACGTCGAAGGAATCTTTAGCTGCGCCAGCACCAGCGTCGCCAGCTGCTGCTACAGCTACAGGAGCTGCTGCAGTTACGCCAAATTCTTCTTCAATTGCTTTTACAAGATCATTAAGTTCAAGAATAGTTGCTTCTTTTAATTCAGCAACGATGTTTTCAATGTTCAATGCCATTTTAAGTATCCTCCATAAATTAGTTTATAGTGCCAGCCTCATGCGGCCGACGAATAATTCTTTGTAATTATTATTCTGCAGGTTTTGCTTCTGCAACAGCTTTGACAGCGTATGCAACGTTGCGAACAGGAGCTTGCAATACGGAAAGCAACATGGAAAGCATACCTTCGCGGTTTGGAAGATTTGCAATTGCTTTGATGCCAGCAGCGTCCATAACTTCGCCTTCAACGATACCAGCTTTAACTGTAACAACTTCTTTATCAGTTGTTTTGATGAATTGTTCGATTACACGAGCAGGTGCAACAGCATCCTCTTTAGAAGTAGCCAATGCAGTTGGACCTTCTAAGTGCTCAGAGAAACCTTCAAGATTCAATTCGTTTGCAGCGATACGAGTCAAAGTATTTTTGATTACTTTGTATTCAACACCTTCAGCCAACATTTTGCGACGAAGTTCAGTTGCTTGAGCAACAGTCAAACCAGAGTAACCAATCAATACAGCACCTTTTGCTTCAGAAAGAGTTTCTTTCATTTGAGCAACAATTGCTTTTTTTGATTCAGTGACAGCCATTAGATTACCTCCTTATAGATTTTTTGGTGCTCTATGTACTATCTTAGCGTAAAAAACGACCCCATCGCACGCGATGAGGTCGAACTAGTACTAGGTTGTTCTAGTGTCAGCCTCAGCGGGCGGATTTTCATCCATTATACATACCAGCCGTCTACAGCTAAGAGACATATTTGATTATTGCTCTTTTGTAACGTTGCTCAATTTGAACACGTTCAAAGGCACACCAGGGCCCATTGTAGCGGACAAGGTTACAGATTTAATGTATTGACCTTTAGCTGCTACAGGTTTAGCCTTGATAATAGTATCAACGATTGTACGGTAGTTGTCAAGTAATTTTTCATCATCGAAAGACGCTTTACCGATGGAGCAAGAGATAATACCTGCTTTATCAGTACGGTATTCGATTTTACCAGCTTTGATTTCGTTTACTGCACGAGCAACGTCTGGAGTTACTGTACCAACTTTAGGGTTTGGCATCAAGCCTTTAGGACCCAAGATTTTACCAAGACGGCCAACTTGACCCATCATGTCTGGTGTAGCAACTACTACGTCGAAGTCGCTCCAACCACCTTGGATTTTAGCTACTAACTCTTCAGAACCTACGAAATCTGCACCAGCTTCTTCAGCTGCTTTAATATTGTCGCCTTTTGCGAATACAAGAACGCGTTTAGTTTTGCCAGTACCATGAGGCAATACTACTGCACCACGAACTTGTTGATCAGCGTATTTAGGGTCGACATTCAAGTTGAAAGCGATTTCAACTGTTTCATCGAAATTTGCAGTTGCAGTTTTCTTAACCAACTCAATTGCTTCTACTGGTTCGTAGAATTTACCAGCTTCAATAAGTTTTACTGCTTCAGCGTATTTCTTACCTACTTTTGCCATTATAATATCCTCCTTATGTGGTCAAACGGGAATTCCCTCCCACCGATTTGCGCCTTATGCGCAAGTCGTACGCTTATTAGTCAACGATTTCAATGCCCATGCTGCGAGCAGTACCTTCTACCATGCGCATACCTTGTTCTACGGTATTAGCATTCAAGTCAGGCATTTTCAATTCAGCAATTTCACGAACTTTATCGCGACCTACTTTTGCTACTTTATCACGGTTAGGTACACCAGAACCTTTTGGAATACCTGCAGCTTTTTTCAACAATACTGCAGCTGGTGGAGTCTTAGTGATGAAGTCGAAGCTACGATCTTCATATACGTTAATAACTACTGGGATAATTAAGCCAGCTTGTTTAGCAGTACGTTCGTTGAATTCTTTTGTGAAAGCAACGATGTTAACACCTGCTTGACCTAGTGCAGGACCAACTGGTGGTGCTGGAGTAGCTTTAGCGGCTTCAATTTGTAGTTTTACTTGTTTAACTAATTTCTTAGCCATGGGTAATTAAACCTCCTATGCTTATACTGTGGTGGTAACGGATATACATCCTCCCACTGGCAACCAAAATCGATTGCTCTTTTTAGAGTTATATTTATATATTAAAGAGCTTTCTCAATTTGAGAGAACTCTACCTCTACCTCGGTATCTCGGTTGAACATTTCTACGTTAAGTTTCAATGTTCCTTTTTCAGGGTTAAGTTCGGTAATAACACCTAGTTTATCTTCAAAGGCCCCGGACGTAATGCGTACCGTTTCACCAACTTCGACATCGACGTTGATGGTTGGTTTCTTATCCAAGCCCTGAGACTTAAGTATATGTTCTACTTCGGAATCAGAAAGTGGAACTGGTTTAGTGGCAGAACCAACGAAACCTGTTACACCTGGCGTGTTGCGCACAACATACCAAGAGCGGTCGTTAACTTCCATTTCAACCAATACGTACCCAGGAAATATCTTACGTTTTACTACTTTTTTAACCCCATCTTTTTCATCTATTTCGTCCTCAAGAGGTACCAAAATACGGCTAATCACATCTTGTAGGCCCATAGATTGAACTTTAAGTTCAAGAGTGGTTTTAACTTTATTTTCGTAGCCTGAATAGGTATGAATTACATACCACTTCTTATCTGCTTCCATGTAATGGCCCCCTTATCCAACAAAGTGCAACAACGTATTAAAAAGTTGGGCGAAGAGTCCATCAAGCACAGCAATAACCAAAGCGATGAAAATAGTCACTAAGAATACTACTATTGTGTAATTGATAAGCTCTTTTTTTGTTGGCCAGACTACTTTTTTTAGTTCAGCTTTCACACCGCGGAAGAATTTTCCAAATCCACCACGCTGCTGCACTGCTGAGTTAGACTTTGCCATTTTTTTCACATCCTCAAATCAACAGGTAATGAATGATAAGAATTATTTTGTTTCACGGTGTAATGTATGTTTACCGCAGAATTTGCAATATTTCATCATTTCAATACGATCAGGATTGTTCTTTTTGTTCTTGTTCGTTTGATAGTTACGTTGTTTGCAATCTGTGCAAGCTAAAGTAATGGCATTACGCATCCGGATACACCTCGCTTTATATTTACTAAATCTGTCTCTTGTACTCGAAAACGCTCGACTACATACTAAAAAACTATATCATACGTAGCAAGCGATGTCAAGAATTTAAGCAACTCAAAAAAGCCAGGCACATGTACCTGACAGGGATAGTATAACAAAAAATGGCGTCCCTTGTCTATAAAGGAACGCCATTAATATGGTACTAAATCATCGCATATTTTTCATACATTTTATGCCGTTTACTCATACAGGTAAATAGAATTAATAATATGATTTAATACCCTTTAAATCATCTATTTACAGATTAAGAAGTAATCCATTTATAGATTAAGATTTCTTCGCAAATAGAACTTTTACAATTTGCCAGAAGAATGCTACAGCACCAACAATTAGTATCGTATCACCGATGAGACGAGCCCACCGCAAATTTTGTAACAATGGTTGTTGCATAAATTCTTCACTGCGCGCAAACCATAAGCCATTTGTGATACTAGCCCAGGATTGAATAAGACCGATTGGCAATAAGCTAATAAGCACCATTAATGCAAGCCCTATATTGAGAGCCCAGAAACCGAACTTCATTAGCTTATCGTTAAATTCTACTTCAGGTCGGATATAGCGAGCAATAAGGAATACAAATCCTAGACTTAAGAAACCATACACACCAAACAATGCTGTGTGGGCATGTACTGCAGTTGTATTAAGACCTTGGATGTAGAACAAGGATACAGGCATGTTGATCAAGAACCCGAATACCCCTGCCCCCACTAGATTCCAGAAGGACACGGCAATAAAACAATACACAGGCCATTTTAGACGATGCATCCAAGGAGCACTATGAAGACGTGTATAGTTTTCAAAAGCTTCATAACCTAAGAGTACAAGTGGTACTACTTCTAACGCAGAGAAGGATGCGCCTGTTGCCACGATAGTGGATGTAACACCTGTGAAGTATAGATGATGGAATGTACCAGGGATACCACCTATGAGATAAATAGCCCCAGAAGAGATGGCCGCAACTGTACCAGCACGATACGATACAAGCCCTAATGTAACAAAGATAAATGCCATTAATGTAGTGGAGAATACTTCGAAGAAGCCTTCAACCCAAAGATGGATTACCCACCAACGCCAATACTCCATAATCGCCAAATGGCTATGTTCACCATAGAATAACCCTGGACCATAGAAGATACCTACCATGATGACGGAGAATATGAAGGCTGCAATGAGGTTTTTATCCCCTTTTTGCTTGAAGGCACCAATAATGCTACGTATCATGAGTACAAGCCAGAATAAAATACCAATGTATTCAATCCACTGCCAAATACGACCCAACTCGATATATTCGTAACCTTGGTGTCCGAGAAGGAAATTCCACGCTGCTGGAATTTGATGTGCTACGCCTAAATATGTACCAGCGAAGGAACCTACTACAAGAACTACAAGAGCCCAGAATAAGATGTCCACCCCAAGCTTTTGATATTTAGGATCTTTACCACCATTAATGATTGGTGCCAAGAATAGACCAGCACTCAAGAATGCCATAGCAATCCAGAATAAAGATGCCTGAATATGCCATGTACGCGCAATAGAATAAGGGAAATATTGCGCTAATGGAATACCATAGAACGCTTGACCTTCTACAGTATAGTGGGCAATAATCCCACCCATTCCCAATTGGAATAAGAACAATGCTAGGATTGTAAACAAATATTTACCTAATGCACGTTGAGATGGCGTTAACGTGATCTTGCTAATTGGATCTTCTGTTGGCGGAACCAATGCATGATCATCATCCTTTTTACCAAAGGCCCATAACCATACAACTACACCAATGCCACATAATAAGATAATAACACTCACAACAGACCATGCGATACTTTCAGGTGTAGGGTTATGATCCAACAAAGGTTCATGTGGCCAGTTGTTTGTATACGTTGCATCTGTACCAGGACGTTGCGTAGATGCCATCCAAGTAGTCCAGAAGAAGAAGCGTGCCATATCAATGCGATCTTGTAACTTAGGTAATGTATTATCCTTCATCGCAAAATGATCACGAGTCAATGTTAAATCAGGATTATCTCCGTACAACTCAACCAAATAACGACCAGTTAAATTCATTGCCGTAATTCGTTCTGGAGATAAGACAACAGTTCCATCTTCACGGACTGCACTACCTAAATACTCTTTTTTCACAACTTCTTTAATAGCTGCTTGTTGTGCAGGTACCAATTGGTCATAAAGAACCCCAAAAGCCTCTTGAGATTTAATATCCAACATCACGGATACTTCTTTATGTAACCAATCTGCTGTCCAGTCAGGCGCTTGATATGCGCCATGACCTAAAACGGTCCCTACCGATTGACCACCAGTAGATTGCCATGCCGATTGACCATGTAAAATATCTTCCTTAGTGAACAAGACCTGTCCATCTTGAGATACATACGCAGTCGGCACTGGCGGTGCTTGATGATACACATCAGTACCTAGATAACCAAGAATAGAAAAACCAATAATAAGAACGGCTACTACGGCTATCCAATACTTTTTGTATTCACCCATCATATTACCTCCTTTTCTATAAAAAACACAAAAGGAGAGCCTTTGCTCTCCTTGAGATTATAGTAACACTATTAGTAGAATGATTCTGTATCTTTGGTTACATATACAATAAACAATATATAAATTAATACAAAAATAGGACCCCAATTGGGGTCCTATTTACTACAAAGATTATGAATTAACCTTCGATTGCTGTTACTACGCCAGCGCCTACTGTGTGGCCACCTTCGCGAATCGCGAAACGAAGACCTTCTTCAATAGCGATTGGTGTAATCAATTCGATGTTCATTGTTACGTTATCGCCAGGCATACACATT
>NZ_JAHABE010000020.1:0-17737 GCF_018376515.1 Veillonella sp. oral taxon 158
GCTGATAGCTGATAGCTGATAGCTGATAGCTGATAGCTGATAGCTGATAGCTGATAGCTGATAGCTGATAGCTGATAGCTGATAGCTGATAGCTGATAGGTAATACTTTTACAAAATATTTAATGTATATAATATAGAGGTGTATGATGAGCAATACAAATGAATTAACTGTAGATGTACGTGGTAGCTTGTGTCCAAAACCTGTGATTGAAACTAAGAAGGTTAGCGATGCGAATCCAGATGCTGTTATTACTACTATTGTAGATAATGAAGTGAGTCGCGATAATGTAGAAAAGTTTGGCAAGTCTCGTGGTTATGGTGTGGCTATCCGACAAGACGGTAAGGATTTCTACCTCACTATGACCCCTAATGATAATCCAGTAGCAGATGGTAGTTGTGAACCAATGAGTTATGGCAACCGTGTCATCTTGATGACAAAAGACTATCTTGGTGAAGGTAGTGAAGAATTAGGCCGTAACCTAATGAAAACGTTCTGGGTATGCATGCTTGAAGCCGATGTAAAACCATCTAAAATCTATTTCATCAACAGCAGTGTTAAGATGGTTGTAAATGATTCTGTTCATTTAGAAAATATAAAAAAACTAGCTGATCTTGGTGTTGAAATTGCAGCATGTGGCATTTGTCTCGATTATTTTGGGGTAAAAGAAGAGCTTGGCGTAGGTAGTATTACAAATATGTACGCTATTACGGACTCTATTCTTGGGGAGAATTTAGTTAAGTTATAATTCTTATCACTGATATTTTAACAGACAGATTTAGACGAGATACCTTAGCTTTAAATGGATAGTCAATGTTATAACAATGTAATGGTAGATGCTATGATAGGAGGTGAGGCCTTGGAAAATAAAAAATTGCTAGTCGTCTTTACGTCCTATTATTTTGGCGATAAAGCAGACAAGATACTAACAGAATTAGCGGTGCCTCATCAATTGATGGCTACACCTCCAGAGCTTTACGATATGTGTGGTTTATCTGTGCAAATAGATCCAAGTATTGTAGAGCAGGTTCAGACTATTTTAAAAGAACATAAGATTAGTACATCTGGCCTCTTTTGGTATGAAAAAGGTGAGCTAGCTGTACCATATAAAGCCTAGACATCGTCTAGGCTTTTTCTTGTTTTTTATTAAAATTTTCATTCTTCTGTAATTTAACGGCTAACTATGGTACTATAAATATATGATATTTTTTATCATTATGGAGGTATATATGAGCAAGTATGAAATAGAAAATGTAAAATTAACAGCCCCTAAATTGGATCGTAACGATTTAGAGTACGCTATGACCTATCGCTATGCTTGTAAGAAGTTTGATAGCAATAAGACAATCTCTGAAGAAGACTGGAATGCTATTTTAAGAGCAGCTCGTTTGGCACCTACATCCCTTGGTTTTGAGCCTTTTGAATTGCTAGTTATTCAAAATCCAGAAATTCGGGAAAAAATGAAAGCTCATGGCTGGGGCATTCATGCGGGCCTTGAAGCAAGTCATTTTGTGGTATTCTTAACACGTAAAAAGGTAGATTTAGAATTTGATTCTCCCTATGTACGTTATATTCAAGAAGAGGTTAAACAATTACCTGCTGAAGTAGATGCTATTTATAAAGAAAAATATGCTCAATTTACTACAAGTGATTATAAAACATTTGAGTCTGAACGTGCTGCTTTTGATTGGGCCTCTAAACAAGCGTATATCGTTATGGCGAATATGATGACTATGGCAGCGTATGAAGGCTTAGATTCTTGTCCATTAGAAGGCTTCAATCAAGATGACATGACAGAACTCTTAGGTGATGAACTTGGCCTATTCGATACTAAACACTTTGGCATAGCTGTAATGGCTGCCTTTGGTTACCGAGACGAAGAACCACATCGTAATAAAACGCGCCGTACTTTAGACGAAATTGTAACAGTAGTTGAGTAGATCATATATGTAGAACTAAATCGAAATTCTTCATTTAATCTTTAGAATTGAATGCTATATTATAAATATACAATAATTCTAAAATATTTATAAAAACTGCATTATTTGATAGGATTTATGAATATTTTGATTGAATAGGAAGGAGTGATTGTATGTTATGGTCAATTATTGTTGGTGGTTTTATCGGGTTCCTAGCTGGTGCCATCACTAACAAAGGCGGTGCAATGGGCGTTATCGCTAACGTTGTTGCTGGTTTAATTGGCTCGTCCGTAGGTCAGTCCCTATTTGGTACTTGGGGTCCTAGCTTAGCAGGAATGTCCTTAATTCCATCTGTATTGGGTGCAGTAATTGTTGTTGCTGTAGTCTCATTTTTCTTCGGAAAAAAAGGATAGCCCTTTACTTATAAAAGTAGATTTTATATGGTTAAACGTGATTTTACATGAAAGGAGTCACAATTATGGCATTAGATGATAAATTAGATCAAGTTAAAGGTGCAGTAAAAGAAAATGTTGGCAAATTAACTGATGACAAACAAATGGAAGCAGAAGGCGTTGTTGAAAATACAGTAGCAAAAGTAAAAGACGCTGCTAATGATATTGCAGATGATGTTAAGAAAGCTGCAGATGATGCTAAAGATGCTGTAGAAGGTGCGATTAGTGGCCTTAAAAATGCATTGGGCAATGATGACAAATAAAATTAAATAAAAGCTTTTTGTAGCATTAAAAAAACCAGTAAATCGTTCGATTTACTGGTTTTTATTGTTATTAATTTGTATTATACGTTGAAGCGGAAGTGTGTTACGTCGCCGTCTTTCATAACGTATTCTTTGCCTTCTAGGCGTACAAGGCCTTTTTCTTTAGCCGCATTTTGGCTGCCACAAGCTTGTAAGTCATCGAAGGATACGATTTCAGCACGGATAAAGCCTTTTTCAATATCGGAGTGGATTTTGCCTGCCGCTTGAGGCGCTTTTGTGCCATTTACAATTGTCCATGCACGAGCTTCCATTTCACCAGCCGTGAAGTAGTTGATAAGACCTAATAGTGCATAACTTGCTTTAATAAGCTTAGTTAAGCCGGATTCTTCAAGACCAAGATCTTCAAGGAATGCAGCGGATTCTTCGTCGGATAATTCTGCGATTTCAGATTCGATACGGGCGGAAACAACTACGATGCCAGCACCTTCAGCTTTTGCGTATTCTTCTACGCGTTTTACATGTTCGTTAGCGGAGTAATCAGCTACTTCGTCTTCGGACACGTTAGCAACGAAGAGGGATGGTTTAGCTGTGAGCAAAGTTAATTCTTTGATCATTTCTAATTCGTCTTCGTTAAGACCTTGTGCACGAACTGGTTTAGCTTCGCCAAGACCTTCGATGATGCGGTCTAACAATGGCAATTCAGCACGAGCATCTTTATCGCCAGATTTAGCGATTTTTTCAATACGTTGTTTGCGTTTTTCTACGGACTCAAGGTCAGCAAGACAAAGTTCAGTATTGATGATCTCGATGTCGCGGATTGGATCGATAGAACCTGCAACATGAGTGATGTTAGGATCCTCGAAGCAACGAATAACTTGAGCAATGGCGTCTACTTGACGGATGTGGCTAAGGAATTTGTTACCTAAACCTTCACCTTTGGACGCACCTTCTACGAGGCCTGCAATATCTACGAAGCGCATAGCAGCAGGAAGGATGCGTTTAGAACCAAACATTTCAGCCAATACAGCTAAACGGTTATCTGGAACGTCAACGACACCTACGTTTGGCTCGATTGTACAGAATGGATAGTTGGCAGCTTCAGCGCCTGCTTTTGTAATGGCGTTGAATAATGTACTCTTACCAACATTTGGAAGGCCTACGATGCCTACTTCTAAATTTGTGCTCATGGTACCACCTTTTATTAACTAATTGATTTCGTTCTTTGTGAAAGTTTCCGTAGAAACTCTATCAAATAAATATTATATCATATAGACGCTATAAATTTGTACTAAAAAAGTGACACTATTAGTCACATAGGTGACTAATAGTGTCACTAAATATATTTACAGAAAGGTTGATAAATAATATATTGATGTCGAGGCCTCTAGATGTGTCAGTTCTTGCTAATTAATCGCTACCATTATCATGGCGGCAAAATAGACTGACTATCTAGTACACCTAGCTTTCTACCGCTAGAATGAAAAAGGGCCTGACCCAGTAGAATCAAGCCGTTTCTTCAAATTTTTACCTATAGAAACAAGGCTGACGCTACTAAACATCTATGCCTCACTTCTTGTAATAGTATACCATATAAGAAGACAAAAACCCACACTGAGGTGTGGGTTTTTTGTTATATTTCTTATAGAGAATGTGCTCTCAAGTCCGCAGCAGATTGTGTAGAAATCCAAGCTGGTGGAATGTCGAATACTGTGTAGCAACCTGTTCCGCCGTGTTTAGCAAGGCGGTAGAGGCCACGTGCGTAAGCAACGAGGGCAGAACCTGTGAATTCAGGGTTGGAATCAAGTTTCAAAGAGTACTCGATAACGTGACGAGTGCCATCTGTACTTTCACCAGAGCGAAGAACGAAGCCACCATGTGGAATGCCTTTGTGGTCGCGATCAAGTTCTTCTTGAGAAATGAAGTGAACTACAGTTTCGTAACCTACGAAGTAGTTTTCCATAGTTTTGATTTCGTTTTCAATTTTAGCTTTGTCCGCATCAGGAGCCGCTACTACGTAGCACTCACGAAGGTGACCTTTATAGCCATCAACGTCAGGAGTTTGACCGTTGCGGATTTCGTCTAAGTATTGTTCTTTAGGAACAGTGTATTGACGAGCATCAACTACGCCTTCAAGACGACGGATTGCGTCGGAGTGACCTTGGGATACGCCGCGGCCCCAGAATGTGTAGGATTTGCCTTTTGGCAAGATTGCTTCAGCGTAAACGCGTTGCAAGGAGAACATGCCTGGATCCCAACCACATGAAATCAATGTAGCAGTTTTAGCTTCTTTAGCTACTTTGTCTACATTAGCAAAATGCTCAGGGATACGTGCATGTGTATCGAAGGAATCGATACAGTTAAAGTATTTAGTTACCATTGGTGTTTGTTCGATAAGGTCTGTTGCGGAACCGCCACAAAGAACCATTACATCGATTTTACCTTTGAAATTAGGAATATCTTCCATAGAGTAAG
Organism: Veillonella sp. oral taxon 158; assembly: GCF_018376515.1. Lineage (NCBI taxonomy): Bacteria > Bacillati > Bacillota > Negativicutes > Veillonellales > Veillonellaceae > Veillonella > Veillonella sp. oral taxon 158. Next base: position 5,105 of record NZ_JAHABE010000020.1, read on the forward strand.
TAGGTACACCAGACACAGTTTCAATACCTTGACGGCGAGAGAATACGCCTACGAGCTCCATATCAGGTTGTAATTGAACGGATGCTTCTACGCCACGAGCCAAATTGCCGTAGCCAACGATACCAATACGAATATTCATATTAGCCTCCTATATTAATCGATAAATTTAATAATTAACATAACTATTATAGCACAAAATAAATGTATTTAATATTTTTCTATAGAATTCATCAATCTAGATTGTAAAAGTAATATATCTATCAATATGACCATACATTTGAAAATCAGTTTAAGTTTAACTATATCGATACATTGCGTTTTGTTATAAAGATCAAACTAAATAATAATATATATTAAGGTATAGAAAAGACCGATTACCTTCCTATTATGGGATTGTAATCGGTCTTTTTATTTTATAGGTATTAGAATTGTAACGTTTTGATTCTTTCAACAGCGCGAATTGTATTTTCACGGCTACCAAAAGCTGTTAAACGTAGATAACCTTCGCCATGAGGGCCAAAGCCAGAGCCTGGGGTAGATACGATTTGAACCTTTTCAAGTAAGATATCAAATAATTCCCAGCTAGTCATGTTACCTGGTGTTTTGAGCCAAATATATGGAGCATCAACACCGCCGTATACAGTAAGGCCGATAGATTCTAGACCTTCTTTGATGATGCGGGCATTTTCTTTGTAGTACGCAATGTTAGCTTGTGTTTGTTCGCGGCCCTCTTTAGTGTAAACTGCTTCAGCACCGCGTTGAATGATGTAAGGTACACCGTTGAATTTAGTGCATTGGCGGCGGTTCCACATCGGATTGAGGGCTTGGCGTTCACCGGATTTAGTTTTGCCTGTCACTTCTTTAGGCACTACTGCATAAGCACAACGTGTGCCTGTGAAACCTGCTGTTTTGGAGAAGGAACGGAACTCGATGGCTACTTCGCGAGCACCCTCGACTTCGTAGATAGATTTTACAGTGTCCTCTGTGCTGATGAAAGCTTCGTAAGCGGAGTCAAACATCAAGATGGCGTCGTTGTCTTTACACCATTTTACCCATTCTGCAAGACGAGCACGGCTCAATACAGTACCTGTTGGATTGTTAGGGGAGCAAAGATATACGATATCTACTCTTTCAGAGGGAAACTCTGGAGAAAAATTATTTTCTGCATAAGTAGGGAGGTATACAACCTTTTGGAAGATACCGTCTACAGCTTCACCAGTACGACCACCCATAACATTGGAGTCTAAATATACTGGATACACTGGATCTGTAATAGCGATGACATTATCTTCGCTGAATAATTCTTGGATGTTGCCAACGTCAGATTTTGCACCGTCAGACACGAATACTTCATCGATTGCAATATCTACACCTAATGGTTTGTAATCGCCATCAACGATTGCTTGGCGCAAGAAGTCATAGCCTTGCTCAGGGCCGTAACCGCGGAACGTTTCTGCTTTGCCCATTTCCTGAACAGCTTTGCTCATGGCATCGATAATTGCAGGAACAAGTGGTAATGTAACATCGCCAATACCAAGACGAATAATATCTGCATCTGGATGTGCGGCTTGGTACTCATTTACCTTTTTTGCAATATTAGCAAATAAATAAGAACCTTGTAGATTTAAGTAATTTTCATTGATATTAGCCATGATGATTCCTTTCTAAATGTAACTCTCTTTACTATAGTAAAGGATAAAAAGGATTTACGCAATAACTTTCTATAGAATGTTGAAGTTATTTTTTTGAATAATTATTTTATGGTGTAATCCTATAGGAAATAATGTTTGATGGGGAAATTATTACTCGTTTTATGGCGTATAGTGAAAGTATGAAATAGTTATAATTTCTTTATAATAGATAGAACTCTTCATTGTTTACTCATAAAATATCTGTTGATATAATAAATTTATATTTAAAAACATTATTTGTATGTAGGAGTTTTTAGTAATTATGTGTAGTGGAGTAAATTGTTATAAGGAGGATTCATAATGTTGGACTGTAAAGAAGCATATGAATTAATTTGTAAAGCTATTGACCGAAAAGTTAAATTTAATGAGTTGGAAACTATTTTTGGTCAAAATAAAACTGATATAAAGAACGATAATGAAAAAACTAAAAAGGTAAAGCAAGAAGATAACTATATTGATATAAAAAGATTTGCAGCAAACTTTTATAAGACTCCTATTGTAAATTACAAAGGTTATATAAACGGATCTAAGAATCTTTATAGTGAGATTATTGCGAAAACTCTTGTATCAGAGGATTTCGTTAAAGAATGGGGCAAATTGAAACCTGTAAGACCTAACCATTTTGATACAGGTCATAATCATTCTGAAAGTGTAGATATAAATAAGTTACAGATCAGTAATCGAAAAGAAGAAATCTTAGCAAAACTATTATTCTATCAACGTGGCGTTAAGGATTTAGGTTATATTTTTGATTATCAAACACCGCTGAAAGCAGTTAAAAGTGATTCGTATGGCAAAATAGATCTTTTAGGCTATAACTCCAAAGATAAATGTTATTCAATAATTGAATTGAAATATCGTCCGTCTGGTAGTGAGGAAACTTTATTACGCTGTGTTTTAGAAGCTTATACATATTACAAATTATTTGATTTGAATCAGATAGAATCTGCTCAAGATCATAACGGCATAACTGAATTGAGAGCGTTAAAGGATTATAAACATACCAAGAACGCTGAATTAGTAATTTTGTTTGATGAAAAGTCTTGTATAGTAGATGATGGTGGGGCAGAAACTAATTTGATGCTTCGTATTGTTCCAAAAGATGCATCTAATCCACACTATCCAACTAAAACAGTTGAGTCCCAGCAGTATAAAGAGTGTAAAGAATTAATTGATTCTAGTAAACATAAGGAGTTACAAACTTTATGTGAAGAAATTTTGGCACAAGAGCCTCATTTAAAACAAATTCGATTTGTTGTATTACGTGCTGATACAGATAGTAAATCTTCTTATCCAACTAATATAAAAGGTTGGTCTAGAAAATTAGATCGATTATATCGAGCAGAGACATTACTAACTATTCCTAGCAAAGGTTAAGTATGAATATAATCATCCATCGTGGCACTCATCAAATTGGTGGTAGTGCCATAGAAATTAGTACAGCATCTACCCGCATTATACTGGATTTTGGTAACGAATTGAGTCTAGATGAAAAGTACACACCTATAAATTTAGATATAGAAGGTGTTACAAAAGGATTACCAGATTGTAACGGTATTGTGATTTCTCATTATCATATGGATCACTTAGGACAACTAACCTCTGCACTACCAGAAATACCATTATATATGGGAGAGTTAAGTAAAGAAGTGGCTATGATATCTGCTGAATATCAAGATAAAAACTTATACTTAAGATTATTAGGTGCAAATACATTTCGTGGAGGAGAGGCTTTTACAATTGGTGATATACGTATCAGACCTTTGGTTATAGACCATAGTGCTGCGGATAGTTATATGTTTGTCATTGAAGCGGAAGGTAAACATGTCTTATATACAGGTGATTTCCGGATGCATGGGTTGCGCCATCATATATTAGACCAATTAGTTAACACATATATAGGTGAGGTTGATGTATTAATTACAGAGGGGACTTCTTTGTCTAGAGACGCAGATAAATACATATCTGAAGCCGCAGTATTAGACGATATTTCTTCATATATTCAAGATGGAAAATATGTTTTTGTTATGTGTTCATCTACGAATATTGACCGTATTATGGGAATTTGGCAGAATATGCCAACTGATAAAGTTTTAATTTGTGATGCTTATCAGAAAAGAATATTAGACACTGTGATTAATAATGTATATTATGAAAGCTCTTTATATCGTAGACATGATAGCCCGCTAGTTCTTAATAAAGGATCGTATCCTAAATATTATATGGATCATGGATTTGTATCCTTAGTAAGAGGAACTGAAAATTTTATTTCTCAAATTAAAGAATTTCCTAAAGATGATGTACGTATCATATATTCCATGTGGACAGGATATATTGAAGAAAACCTAGCATTGAAAACTTTGTTAGAGACCTACCCAACCTATATATGTCATGCCAGTGGTCATGTGTCTAAAGATGATTTGATTAAGTTTATAGAACTAGTTAATCCCGATGCTATTATTCCGGTTCATACTGATAATCCTGAGAGATTAGAGGAATTAGTACCTCATAGAAATGTGTATATCGTTAATGATAATGAGCCATTTATCATATAAATTTTTTAAGAAATTCTGTTTATGTTATATAATAAAGAAAAAGGAGAGTCATCAACGTGTGGGTGTGTTAGGCTCATCTTATAAACAGTTTTAAGAGGATTGCCTAGCGGGCGAGTATTTTGTATACTCTGTTGCGTTAGGCTTTTACCTTTACTGTACTTTTGGCGTAGTATTTTACTACGCTTTTTTTGTTAGAATTATAAAAAAAATATATATCCATATGTATATTTTTGATATAATGAATATATATTTAGTATAGTGCGGTTTATATGACAGTTCATATAGTTGAATATGGAAGTGGTGACTGTATGCATACGGTTAGCAATAAAAGTTGGCTTTTTATTTCTATATTAAGTGCTTTGATGGCGTTTACGTCGTTATCGACGGACATTTATTTGCCCGCCATGCCTGCCATGGGGCGGGATCTAAATGGTGATGCGGAGCTTACGATTACGGGGTTCTTAATCGGGTTCTCTTTGGCTCAGCTCTTTTGGGGCGCCGTCAGTGATAAGATTGGTCGGAAGAAACCTCTCATAATAGGGCTAGTTTTGTTTATTATAGGCTCTGTAGGATGTGCGCTGAGTTCATCGATGATTGAACTGTTGGCATGGCGCGTATTCCAAGCTTTTGGAGCTTGTGTAGGGCCTATGTTATCGCGAGCCATCATTCGCGATCTGTATGGACGGACTGAGGCGGCAAAGATGCTGTCTACACTGGCTATCGTCATGGCTATAGCACCTATTGTAGGTCCTTTGTTTGCCGGTCATTTGCTTGTATGGTATACGTGGCATGCCATATTTTGGCTATTGGTTATTATAGGCGTGTTCATGTTATTAGCAGTCTTATTGTTGCCTGAAACACTCCCCAAGGAAAAGCGTAGCCGAAAGGATATGAGTCATACTTATATTAATTACTGGATCTTGTTACGCAATAAAGAATTTATGAAATACACACTTTGTGTAAGCTCCTTCTATATTGCTATCTATGCTTTTTTAACTGGTTCACCCTATGTGTACATCGATGTGTTTGGAGTGCCTACAGAGTATTATGGCTATTTATTTTCCCTTAATATCATTGGTGTAATGCTCATGAGTGCAGTCAATCGGCGCATTGTAAGTGCTATGCGCCTCGATAAGTTGTTGCGCTATGCTACTATGTTTGCAGCCATATGTGTAACGATTGTTATGATTTTAATGTTTATGGGTGAACACTCTTTATGGCTTATTGTAATCGGCAGTTTCTTATTCTTCTCTATGAATGGTGTCATTGCAGCGGTTACCAATGCATTGGCATTAGAACGGGCTGGCAAGATGGCTGGCTCTGGCGCAGCTTTACTAGGGGCAATGCAATATGGTAGTGGTATTATTTCATCTTTGGTGTTAACATTCTTACCAAATAATTCGGCATTCCCTATGATGTCTGTTATTACCATCTTTGTTATTATTTGTGCTATTCTAGCATTCCCTAGAGATAAACGATACGATCATTAATAATTGTGAAAGCAAGAACTCAAAATGGGTTCTTGCTTTCATCGTTTATTTGGGTTATAATAGTAAGGCTTATTGATGGTAAGCACTTCCTACCCCTATGTGTCGATAGGGGCATTAGTCCGAAAGAGGAGGTGATTTTGTATGAACAAATACGAAGTCATGTTTATTGTGAAACCAGCTGAAGAGGAAGCAACTAACGCTGTTATTGAAAAAGTAGAAGCTTTAATTGCTCGTGTAGGCGGCACAGTAGAAAAGGTAGATCGTTGGGGCAAGCGTCGTCTTGCTTACGCTGTGAAGAAATTCACTGACGGTTTCTATGTATTGATCAACTTTGAAGCAGCACCTGCTGAAATCAAAGAAATCGATCGTGTATTGAAAATCAACGATGAAGTCCTAAGACATCTAATTGTAAAACACGAAGCATAATTAAAGCCTGGAGGAAAACATGAACTCTGTACAAATTCTAGGTAATTTAGCTCGTGATCCTGAAGTACGTTACACTAAAACAGGTCGTGCGGTAGCAACTTTTACAGTAGCTGCAACAAACACCTATGTTGACTCTGCAACAAATGAAACGAAAGAACAAACTGCTTTCATCAACTGCGTTGCATGGGGTAAACTTGGTGAAGCGGCAGGCAATCTTCGTAAAGGCAGTCGTTGCTTTGTAGAAGGTCGTTTGCAAACTCGTTCTTACGAGACTCAGGACGGTCAAAAACGGTACGTTACTGAAGTAGTAGCGAACTTTGTGGGCCAATCCCTTGATATGAATACTAATTCTTTTGAAGGTGGCTCCAATTTTGATAGTTTCAGTACAGGCGGCGATGACGAAAACATCCCGTTCTAGTGTCAGGGACTCCTACTAATTCGAAAAGGAGGATTCGCAATGAGAAGAGATAGAGGCAGAAAGCCAAGAAGAAAAGTATGCGTTTTCTGTGCAGACCATATCGATCAAATCGACTATAAAGATGTTGCTAAACTTCGTCGTTTCACGACTGAACGCGGCAAAATCTTACCTCGTCGTATTTCCGGTACTTGCGCAAAACATCAACGCAAATTGACTACAGCTATCAAACGTGCACGTGCAATCGCTTTATTGCCATTCACTGCTGAATAATTGATGAATCAAGGCGGTACAACCATTTGGTTGTACCGCCTTTTTGCGTTCTTTTGGGCAATATTGTCTTATAGTGAATTTAAAACATAAAGGGCCATGTGTGCTGTAAAGCGTTCAAATATAGTCTATAGCACTGATTATCCTTGTTTACTATGCACTGAGCGTATAGCGAGATTTTAGCTTCCTTAAAACTAAAAAAATAGCATATTCATCGTATACAATAAATATTCAATAAAATAGATATGGAGAGAATATCTTAAAATTTTATAATAATACCTTTAAAAACAGTATTTACATGACTAATCTATATAAATAAATTAATCAAACTTATGCATATCATCATCAAAACTTATGGTTTTTATACTATAATGTGAGTATATGCTTAGTACTGTAAAGTTCAGTGAAAGGTGGTAAGTACATGGGATTTTTGAAAAAGGATATATCCCGTCGCCAGTTTATTGGTGGTGCTTTAGCTTTAGCAGCCGCATCAGCGGTGCCGTCGTTTATACGAGGCGCTTACAAGCCAACACAGTCTGATTCATTACAAGTGTGGACTTGTGGCGGTTTGTCGGAAGCGTTTCTTGATTTAAACCAAGTTTATACGATGCATACGGGGCACAATATTCAGTATACTGGTGCCTTTGCAGGGGCTATTGGTAAATCCTTGTTGGCTGAGAAGAGTCGCACAGAAGTCTTTGGGGCTCGCGGTTTAGATCTAGCGAAAAATATGCGCAAAAAAGGCGTAAGTATGGCTTTTGAACCATTATGTTTTACGGATTACGTTATCGTTACACCTAAGGGGAATCCCGCAGGGATTCGGGACTTGAAGGATATGGCCGAGCCTGGTGTACGTGTTATGTTGCCCCTAGGCGCATCTCCCCCTGGTAGTGCATCTGTAAAGGGGATCATGAAATTATCTGGTTTGACCGATGGTATCATGAAAAACTTAATGGCTGAAAGTGCTTGTGTAATTTCCATGATGTGTGATCTCGTAGAAGGTAAAGCCGATGTATCCATCATTGAAAAACGCCTTACCACACATGATCGGTTCAAGGACCGTATAGAGTACTTCTCCATACCTGGACAATTTGTGCCACCTGCACCGCTTACTTTCACTATTAATACAATGAAATATGTACAAGATCGTGCGTTGGCTGCTGATTATATTGAATTTACACGGTCCCAAGAAGGACAACAAATCTTAGAAAATCACGGGTTCACATCCGTTTTTAGTGCGAGAGGTCTCGATTTGATAGAAAGGTTTGGTGTAAAAGATGTGTAATCGCTGTCCGTCATCTACAACCTGTGGAACTCAAGTTAGTTCTGGTGTATCTGGGAAACAAGCCCCTAAGAATTTAACGCTTTGGCGTCGCATTGTACAGTTTATCTTCCTCTTTATTATGGGGAAATGGGTATACTATGGCATATTCCGATGCCCTTATATCGTTCCATTCGTAAACTGTGAAAGCTGTTCTATGATTACCTGTTGGGGACGCATCACGACGTACTTTTATGCGTGGTGGATTATCTTGCCGATTATGGTCGTCTTCTTTGGACGCGCTTTCTGTAGCTGGTTCTGTCCAAGTGGGTGGGTGAACCAAATGCTAGGGAAAATATCCATGGGGCCACTAAGAAATCGTAAAAGCTATATGCGTTTTCTTCAACTCGGCATGGTAGCAACTATAATTTTAGGGCTTGTAGTATACTTTAAATTTGGTAATCCACGCATTATGATCCCAATTCGGACGAGCGATGAATATTTTAATGCTGTTATTTTATCTATGCAGTTCTCCGAATGGTATTGGGCGGCTCGTACTATAACGGTCGTATCCATTATTACTGGTTCCCTTATTATCGCTAATGCTTGGTGCCGCTTTGTATGTCCTTTTGGGGGCGTTATGGAGTTGCTTCGCAAAATTTCTATTTTTAGAATTTTTAAAACAAATGATTGCGATAACTGTGATGCGTGCTTGCGCGTATGTGAAATGGGAACACGACCAAATGAAATGAATTGTACCAACTGTGGTGATTGCTTACATGTTTGCCATAAAGATGCTATTAGATTTGGTCGGAAAGGTTAATTATGAAAGAAATTCAAGGACAAAGTTTCCTACAAAATCATCCTTGTTACAACAAGGCCGCTTCTACTAATTGGGGTCGTTTACATTTACCAGTAGCGCCGAATTGTAATATTCAATGTAATTATTGTAATCGTAAGTATGACTGTGCGAATGAAAATAGACCAGGCGTGACGCAGCATGTCTATACGCCACAAGAGGCAGCTGCCTTTGTGCGCAAGGTGTTTGATGCTCGTCAGGATATCTCTGTAGTAGGGATTGCAGGCCCTGGGGACCCTATGTGTGATGCAGACAAGACACTTGAAACCTTCCGCCTCGTGAAAAAGGATTTTCCTCATGTCATGCTTTGTTTATCTAGTAATGGTTTGGCAGTGCCTGATTATGTTAATGACATTGCTGACTTAGGAATTACGCATGTAACGATTACGGCTAATGCTATTGATCCAGAGATTGCAAAAAATGTATATTCCATGGTTCGCTATGAGGGTAATATTTACAAAGGAATCGATGGGGCCCGTATTCTACTAGAGCGTCAGGCTGAAAGTATCCGAAAACTAAAGGAAAAGAATATCATTGTTAAGATTAATACCGTAGTAGTGCCTGATGTAAATATGGACCATGTGCCAGCAATCGCTAAACAAGCAGAAGCTTGGGGCGTTGATTTGATGAACTGTATTGCCATGATTCCAGTTCACGATACGGCCTTTGAAAATCACCGAAGTCCGACTTCAGAAGAAATCGATAACATGCGTCAATTTATTGGTCACTATGTGCCGCAAATGACGCACTGTAAACGTTGTAGAGCCGATGCTATCGGTCGTTTATGTGAAGCGTAGAAGCATAAAAGGCTATATACTCATGGTATATAGCCTTAACGGTTATGTATTATTTAGTATTTTTAACGATTCTATGTAGAGCAGATAATGCAGATTCCACATCTTTATGTGTGTTGGCATAGCCAAAGGAGAAGCGTACTGTTCCTTCTGGATAGGTACCTAAGGTTTGATGTGCTCGTGGAGCACAGTGGAGACCAACACGCGTCATGATATGATAGGTGGATTCTAGTTCGTAAGCAATATTCGCCGGGTCCATACCATCAATTGTGATGGATACGACGGCAGTTCTATCTTGGATATTCTGCTTACCAACGATGTTAATACCATCTATTGATTGCAATCCTTCGAGGAAGGCTTGTGTTAACGCTAGCTCATGGTTATGAATATTTTCCATTCCTTGTGACTCAATATAGGCGAGGCCTTCATTGAGTCCAATGATGCCAGGTAGATTCAACGTACCTGATTCAAAGGCGTCGGGCATATGGGTAGGCATGGTTTCTAAATGTGAGAAGCTGCCTGTACCACCAGCGATAAGAGGGGTTAAGTTTTGAGCCATTTCTTTGGTCAATATAATGCCACCAATACCTTGAGGTCCCAATAAGCCTTTATGACCTGTAAAGCAAAGGGCATCAATATGACATGCTTTCACATCAATAGGAATAACACCTGCCGTTTGGGCTGCGTCTACAATAAATTGTAGATTATGAGCCTTGCAGATCGGGCCAATTGATTCGAGCGGTTGGATGGTTCCACATACATTGGATGCGTGATTGATAATTAGGGCTACTGTGTTAGGACGAATTAATGGCTCGATAGAGTCCATTTGGATCGATCCTGTGGAGTCGCATGGAATAGTATCAAAGGTAATGCCTTTATCTAGCAGTTGGGTAAGCGGTCTCATGACTGCATTATGCTCCATTGAGCTAACGAGCACATGATCACCTGCTTTCAATAGGCCCTTGATGACCATGTTTAAGCTCATTGTCACATTTTGTGTAAAGATGACATGGGATGGATCATGCCCGTTGAATAAGGTATGTAGTCGTTGTCTCGTTGTATAGATAGTATCCTCTACATCATAGGCGAGGGAATAGGAACCACGGTTGATGTTTATACCCCGGTTCGTTATATAGTCCGCCATGGCACTAGCCACATTTGGCGCTTTAGGAAACGTGGTGCTCGCATTATCTAAATAGATATAGTTCATTGGTAATCTCCATGAATAATAAGATGTATTTATGGTTATTATATCATGAGTAGTATGCTTGATATGGTAGGAGCATATGCTCATATAGTTTTAGTGTAGTTAGTTTGAAAGGAGTTTATTATGAGTGGGTCTCATGAAAAACGAAATTTAATTATTGCAGGCCTTATTATTGGTGCTATCGCAGGATTCCTCGTATTAGCTGGAAATCCAGGTAATATGGGATTCTGTATTGCGTGCTTTGTTCGCGATACTGTCGGTGGTCTAGGTCTACATCGTGCTGCACCGGTACAGTACATTCGCCCAGAAATTATCGGTCTTATATTAGGGGCTTATGTATTGTCCATGATTCGTGGCGAGCACCAAAGTAAAGGTGGTTCATCTCCAATTATTCGTTTTATTCTCGGCTTCTTTGTTATGATTGGTGCCTTGATGTTCCTTGGCTGTCCAATTCGTATGATTTTGCGTCTTGGCGGCGGTGATTTAAATGCCTTATTCGGTATTGCCGGCTTTGCAGGGGGCATTGGATTTGGTACTATTTTCTTAAAACGAGGCTATTCTTTACAACGCACCTATGCGTTGAGCAAATTAGAATCTGCTATGATGCCTGCTATTCAAGTAGGCTTGCTCGTACTTGTTGTAACAGCACCAGCATTTATCTTCTTTAGCCAAAAAGGTCCTGGCGCTATGCATGCTCCATGGCTCATTTCTTTGGCGGCTGGTCTTGTAGTAGGTGGCTTATCTCAAGTTAGCCGACTTTGTACGGTTGGTGGTTTCCGCGATTTATTCTTGTTTAAAAAATCTATTCTTATTTTTGGGTACCTTGCAGTGCTTGTAGGTGTATTTGTTGTAAATATTAGTTTTGGTAATTTCCATCTTGGCTTTGAAAACCAACCGATTGCACATACAGATGGATTGTGGAACTTCCTAGGTATGGCGCTTGCAGGTTTCTGTAGCGTGTTGCTCGGTGGTTGTCCATTACGTCAATTGATCATGACTGGTGAAGGTAACTCTGACTCTGCTGTAACAGTACTTGGTCTTGCGGCTGGTGCGGCATTCGCTCATAATTTCGGTTTAGCAGCTTCTGGTGCAGGCCCTACATTAAATGGTGAAATTGCAGTCGGTGTTGGCTTTGTAGTGGCTCTTATCATTGCTATCCTTAATACAAAACGAGCAACTGCGTAGATTAGAAATGAGTGATTATGAAATATATTGCAACATTTTACTCTCACTTTGGCGCGATTCGGTTCAAGCGTGAAGCCCCTGAAGGGGTAACCAATATAGAACTCCGTCCAGTGCCGCGCAATTTGAGTTCCTCTTGTGGGACGAGTGCATCCTTTGATGCTAGTGAAAGCTTTACTTTTACAGAAGATCCAACAGAGGAGATTGAACAAATCGTAGCTGTTACAGAGGGTGGCTATAAAACTATATATGAAAGTCCAAATAAATAACTTTGAAATACAGATTTTGCATTGTATTTAATGTAAGATTTTGTTATTTAGCCAATGATGTGTAATTTATGGTACATAAAAGTGGATATTCCTTTTGGGATATCTACTTTTTTGGTTGTACGCCGAATAGGCATGACTAAACCCCCAGTTAAACTGGGGGTCGGTAAAAATTCTTAGAGAAAAGGAAAGAACCTCCTAGTGATAGAATGAAGTT
>NZ_JAHABE010000021.1:0-13971 GCF_018376515.1 Veillonella sp. oral taxon 158
ATTATGAATTAATCATGCTCTTATTACAGGTAATAACTGTGGTTATTGCCTTTGGGGCATTAATAGCGCTTATTTGTCTCACAAAAGACAAATAGCCCTCCATTACCTAGTGTAACTAGATAACTGAAAGGCCATTTCCTAATGTTTTACTTTTTTCGAGATGCGCCTGACGTTACGACTCGTCTGACTATCTACTTATATTATAAGGATAAAGATATATATCGTCAAATTAAGATAAACCTTATATATACTAATTAGAGAAAACTCCTACACAATCTAAAATATAAATAGATAATAGGCACAGTCTTATTTGCATAGTATACTTATGCTATTAAGTTACTTTTACTATGTATATGATTAGATAGAGAATAGCGAATGAGTACATTTAAATACATTTTTAAAATTATACTAGTGCTTTATATTAAGTATTTGCTCGTTTCTCTATGGATAGGCTCCATAGAGGCGTTTATTCATAGCTTACAGAAACCTGACTTAACGCCGTACTTATACCCATTAGGGAGTTATGACTTAGAAATGATTTTTCTCTTTGGTAATATCCTCTTTATTCCTTGGCTTGTTCTATGGTGTAAACGATTACCACTAGCCTTTAATAAACCTAAAGTATATTATAGGGCTAAAGCGTGGATACAATCTAAGAAAGAGCAGGCACTGATTTATAAAGTCATCATTAATAGTCTAGTGGTTTTACTAGCATCGTGTCTTTTGATATATATTATTATCGCCATTGGAACGTTGCTTGCATTAATTCCTTACTTTATATATGCTATATTTCATTACATATTTTATTTCCGATCTCTATTCATTTAAATATCTTACATGTCTGATTCATATGAATAGAATAAACACTTAAATATAAAATTATTAATAATAGGCACGACCTTGTTTGCATAGTATACTTATGCTAATAAGGTTGTGCTTATTTATGTTGTAAATGTGAGAGAAGAAAAGAAGAGAGGGTTGTATGTTACGTAAAAGTATAATCGTGATGGCATTAACGGCTGCTTTCACCATGAATGTAAGCGCTGTGCAGATCGAAGTCCCAGCCGGACAGCCACCTATGCCAGGTGCTGATGCGAGCATTCCTGCCAATGCATATGAGAATTATCGGGCCGGTAGCTTGAGTAATATAGGAACTAGTGATGTTATAAAGTTAGATTCTAAATCTGAAAAGGATAGGGAAATGTTTATAACCGACTGGGGGCTAACACGAGATGAAGTTAATGAGATAGCAAGTGGTTCTAAAAAGGTGATGGATTTAATCGCTAATGAGTCTGCAGTTGTATTATTGCATGATGATCGTACTAACATTCGCGCATCTGTTCCTGGACTACTATTAGCAAGTAAATACTATCCAAAACTCAGTGATGGTGAACGTTTATCTATTGTAAGAGAACATTCCGTGTTTTTTGCAATCGGCACGAAACAGAATTATGATAATACATTAAGCAAACTAAAATCGGAGCGAAAAGGGCAGTTTATATATCCCGGTATCACACATGGTAAATGGGCTATTGAAACAGAGTCTTTTGGCGAAAATACGCCTGCTATGGTTGCCGTAGTTGGTTTAGATAATCAGCCAAATCAAGAATATATGATAGGGCTTAGCTACAAAAATCAGCCCGTTACCGACAAGCTTGAGCGCGTTATGAGTAATTATGTGATTCCATCGATTCGCTCTTTAGATGATATGGATCAGTATAGTGAAAGCATCAACTGGGATAATCTTATGTATCGTATTCCTAAAGGGCTTAAACTAATAGCACAGAAATCGCTAACGGACTCTACTGAAATAAGGGACTATCGTGGAGCGGGTATACGATTTGTTGTGGCCAAGAAACCAGTAAAAGTAGAAGATAAATACATGTATTCCTTTTTAAACGAACTTGTAGAAGTAAAACCAGAGCGCCAGATAATAGGTGATGCGCCTATTCAGGCAGCATCTGTTTGGAATAATGGCGTGCCTAGTCTTTTAGTAGATAATTATCAACCAGGGAAAAAATCTATAATGCATCGATTCTTATACGATGACAAGAATGTATATATTATGAGTCTAGTTTATATTGATGGAGCTGTACCATATTCTCATATTCAGCTACGCAATACTTTAGAATATTCTGACTTTGCAAATGTTGAAACATTGAGAAATAAGGTAATCCGCATTCAAAGTCAAGAAAGAATGTAATACGAAAATGTTATACGGTTGTGTGTATTTAGTTTGTAAATTTTAAGAGGGTTTTATGTTACGTAAAAGTATAATCATGATGGCATTAGCAGCTGCTTTCACCATGAATGTCAACGCTGTACAGATTGAAGTGCCAAAGTGGCAACCACCCGTTCCAGGTGCGGATGCAAGTATTCCTGCTAATGCTTACGAAAATTATTCCCATATTAATGAAAAGGCAATACAAGAGGCGGAGATATTTAGCGCTAAAGTACAGAAAAATGTGGAGAAACCCAAGGTTGCGATAGAAAAGGTATTTAAGGAGAAAACTGGATTGGCTCAAGCTGTTAAGCTAGGGGAATTCTCAGAATCTACTGTTATCTTACTTCATGAAGGAAAAAATAATATTCGTTTATCTGTGCCAAATATTAGCTTGCGTGGAGATACGGTTGAATCTAAATCGAGTGATGGGCTTTTATTTGCTGTTCATGGTTATACAGGCATTTTATTGGTAGGGCCACCACATGGTAAGAAGATTAATAAATATATACAGAATGAGGGAATATATACATATCCAGGGTTAGAGAATGCATCTTGGAAAATTTTTAAAGGTAAGACACATGTGATGTATACGGAGTTTACGCCAAGTAAGACAAAAACGACATATGGTATTACGTATCTTGGTGGCGGCGATGTGAAGGATCCATACCAAGATAAATTTGCTGAAGTAGTAATGAGTAATTATATTATTCCATCTATTGAGCCTTTGTCTGGGCTAGATAATTATAGCCATGTTAAGCATTGGGACAATTTCAGCTATCGTATTCCTAAAAAGGCTAAGCTGGTGAGCGAAGCTATGGAAGATAATAAATATGAGGTTCGTACTTATGAAGATGTAGGGGTTAAAATTCGTGTATTGCGCTTTCGAATAGATCCTAATATTGTTGATAAAAGCTTAGCAAAAAAACAAATTTTTACCTTTTTGAATAAATATGGTGACCTTGAGGCTCCTACACAGTATGCAACAGTTTGGAATAATGGTCTTCCAGGATTCTTAATTGATCGATATAAACCTAATGGTGAGTCCTATTTGCGCCATTTTACAAAGGATTCTGAATATTATTATAGTTATCGCATTGATTATGATGAAAGCAAATCTCTGTATAAACATAAACAATTGCGCGATATGGTTGAGTATATAGGCTTTGATAATGCTGAAAGTTTACGAAAAAAAACGCAGTGGCGTATAGATAATAGCCATAAAAAGAAATTTGATACGGATCTAAGCTTTAATCAGTGGTATATGGAATGGATTAATATATTAGCTCAATAAGAAATTTTGTTTTTTATTTGCCTTACAAAAAGCAAATAGCCCTCCGTTACCGCATGGTAGCTAAGTAAACAGAAAGGCCATTTCCTAATTTTTTACTGATTTAGAGATGAGCCTGACGTTGCGACTCGTCTGACTATCTACTTATATTATAGGGATAAAGATATATATCGTCAAAGTGAGATATATCTGTATAACTATAAGTTTCATGAAAAATTAATGAATTTATTTGTTGTTTTATGCTAAAATGAAGGTAATTATACGGTGATTGGCGACTTATAGATTATATGTACTGTTTAAATAGTAAATTATGGCAATAAAAAATCTCAATTCCGAAGAATTGAGAGTAGGTGCCCTACGTCGGGCGGCCCGAAGGCATTGTAAATAAATTTGTATTTGAACTCGTAATGTAATTCTGTAAACCTCCAAAACTAATTGGATTACTTATAGTATAATTAAGCATTTGATGAATGTCAATTATTAATTTCCCAAGGAGAGGTCTTATGGAAATGCAAACATCGAAACAACTCATCTCAAGTCATTTGAAAGAATATCCGATTAAGGATTATTTTGTAGGACTAGATATTGGTACAAGCTCTGTCGGTTGGGCAGTAACGAATAAGTTATATGAGTTATTAAAATTCAGATCTCATAAAATGTGGGGTAGTCGTTTGTTTGATGAAGCCGAATCAGCTGTAGGACGTCGTAGTTTTCGTTCTATACGTCGTCGTTTGGAGCGTCGTAAATTACGATTAAAATTATTAGAAGAATTATTTGCTGATGCTATGGCACAGGTGGATTCTACATTCTTCATACGTCTTCATGAAAGTAAATATCACTATGAAGATAAAACGACTGGTCATAGCTCTAAACATATTTTATTTATCGATAAAGACTATACAGATCAAGATTACTTCAAAGAGTATCCTACTATTTATCACTTACGTGCGGAATTGATGAAGTCTGGTACTGATGATATTCGCAAACTATTTTTAGCAGTACATCATATTTTAAAATACCGTGGCAACTTCCTTTATGAAGGTGCTACATTTGATTCTAATGCTTCAACCCTTGATGATGTTCTTAAACAAGCTTTAGAAAATATTACATTTAATTGCTTTGACTGTAATTCTGCTATTAGCTCTATAGGTCAGATTCTTATGGACGCTAGTAAAACAAAATCTGATAAAGCAAAGGCTATCGAACGTCTAGTTGATACATATATAGCTACTGATACAGAAGATTCTTCAAGTAAAACTCAAAAAGAACAGGTCAAAGAGGATAAAAAAAGACTGAAAGCATTTGCTAATTTAGTGTTAGGTTTATCTGCTAGCCTTACAGACTTGTTCGGCTCTGTAGAGGAGTTAGACGATGACCTTAAAAAGCTTCAAATAACAGGAGATACATATGACGATAAACGTGATGAACTAGCTAAAGTTTGGGGCGATGAGGTTCATATCATTGATGATTGTAAATCTGTATATGATGCTATTATTTTGATGTCCATCAAGGAACCAGGTCTTACTATTTCTGAATCTAAGGTAAAAGCTTTTAACAAGCATAAAGAGGATTTAGTTATACTGAAATCTTTATTAAAGACTGATAGAAGCATTTATAATACGATGTTCAAGGCAGATGAAAAAGGTTTACACAACTATGTGCACTATATTAAACAAGGTCGTAAAGAGGAAACGAGTTGTAACCGCGAAGATTTTTATAAGTACACCAAGAAGATAGTTGAGGGATTACCGGATTCTAAGGATAAAGAATATATTCTTAGTGAAATTGAATTACAAACGTTATTGCCATTGCAACGGATTAAAGATAATGGTGTTATTCCGTATCAATTACATTTGGAAGAACTTAAAACTATTTTTAAGACCTGTGGAGCTAAATTCCCATTCTTGAATGAAGTAGCAGACGGTTATTCTGTAGCAGAGAAGCTCATTAAAATGCTTGAGTTCCGCATTCCTTATTATGTAGGCCCTTTAAATACTTATCATAATGTAGAAAAGGGTGGTTTTGCATGGGCTGTTCGTAAAGCTAGTGGACGTGTTACTCCGTGGAATTTTGATGATAAGATTGATCGAGAAAAATCAGCAGCAGCTTTTATCAAGAATCTTACTAATAAATGTACATACCTATTAGGTGAAGATGTGTTGCCCAAATCCTCTCTTTTATATAGTGAGTTCATGTTACTTAATGAGCTAAATAATATACGTATTGATGGCAAACCATTAGAGACGGCGGTAAAAGAACATATTATTGAAGCTGTATTTAAGCAAGACCATAAGAAGATGACCAAAAATCGTATAGAACAGTTCTTGAAGGATAATAATTATATCCATAACAAGCATAAACCAGATATTACGGGTATTGATGGGGAAATTAAAAATGATCTGACATCCTATCGTGATATGGTTCGTATTTTAGGGACTAATTTTGATAGATCTATGGCTGAAGACATCATTATGGATATAACTATCTTTGGTGAAAGTAAAAAAATGTTGCGAGAAACATTGCGTAATAAATTTGCTTCGCACCTTGATGATGAAACTATCAAAAAACTTTCAAAATTAAGATATCGAGATTGGGGCCGTCTCTCTAAAAAATTACTGAATGGTATAGAGGGCTGCGATAAAGCTGGTGATGGTACACCTGAAACAATAATTGAATTGATGCGCAATTTTAGCTATAACTTGATGGAACTATTAGGAGATAAATTCTCCTTTATGGAACGTATTCAAGAGATAAATGATAAATTGACAGAAGGTCAAGTAGTAGATCCTCAAGATATTATTGATGAATTGGCGCTCCCGCCTGCAGTTAAACGTGCGGTATGGCAAGCTTTGCGTATCGTTGATGAGGTTATACATATAAAAAAAGCGTTACCATCTCGTATCTTTGTAGAGGTAACGCGGTCTAATAAAACAGAGAAAAAGAAAAAGGATTCTCGTCAAAAACGATTGTCTGATTTATATGCGGCGATTAAAAAGGATGAAGCCTTATTAAGTGGGCTAAAGGACACAGAGTTTGAAGGTCTGAAGTCAGGATTAGCTAGCTATGATGATGCGGCTTTGAGAAGTAAAAAACTCTATTTATACTACACTCAAATGGGGCGTTGTGCTTACACAGGGAATATTATAGATTTAAATTTATTAAATACAGATAACTATGATATTGATCATATTTATCCTCGCAGTCTTACAAAAGATGATAGCTTTGATAATTTAGTATTATGTGAGCGTACTGCGAATGCTAAAAAGTCGGATACGTATCCAATAGACAATACGATTCAAACTAACCAAAAGGCATTCTGGTCATTCTTGAAACATCAAGGCCTTATTAGTGAACGAAAATATGAGCGTCTAACTCGCAACACTCCTCTTACAGCTGATGATCTAAGTGGTTTTATTGCTCGTCAATTAGTTGAAACTAATCAATCAGTTAAGGCAGCTACAACATTACTGCGTCGTCTTTACCCAGAAATTGATGTAGTCTTTGTAAAGGCTGAAAATGTAACAGACTTCCGTCATGATAATAACTTTATCAAGGTT
Source organism: Veillonella sp. oral taxon 158 (assembly GCF_018376515.1). NCBI lineage: Bacteria > Bacillati > Bacillota > Negativicutes > Veillonellales > Veillonellaceae > Veillonella > Veillonella sp. oral taxon 158. Next base: position 7,070 of record NZ_JAHABE010000021.1, read on the forward strand.
CGCTCATTGAACCACCATCATCACGCTAAAGATGCATATTTAAATATCGTAGTAGGCAATGTGTACCATGAAAAATTCACACGTAACTTCCGTGCATTCTTCAAAAAGAATGGTGCTAATCGTACATACAACTTAGCGAAGATGTTTAACTATGACGTGAAATACACTAATGCTAAAGATGGTAAAGCTTGGGATATAAAAACAAGTATGGACATCGTTAAGAAAATGATGGATAGCAATGATGTTCGTGTTACAAAACGATTGCTAGAACAATCTGGTGCCTTAGCTGATGCAACTGTATATAAAGCCACTGTCGCAGCGAAGGCTAATGATGGTGCTTATATTGGCATGAAAACAAAATCCAGTGTATTTGCAGATGTAACTAAATATGGTGGCATGACAAAAATTAAGAATGCCTATTCTATTATTGTTCAATATATTGGTAAAAAGGGTGAAGTTGTTAAAGAGATTGTGCCACTACCAATTTATTTAACAAATCGAAATATAACAGATCAAGATTTGATTGATTATGTAGCCTCTATCACTCCAGAAGCGAAAGATATCTCTATTATTTATAGAAAGCTATGTATTAATCAACTTGTTAAGGTTAATGGATTCTACTACTATTTGGGCGGAAAAACTAGTAATTCGATATGTATTGACAATGCAATTCAAGTTTTGTTGTCAAATGAGTTTCTAATATATGCAAAACTCTTAGATAAAGTTAATACTTTACGTAAATCAGATCCAAGTATTAATATTCAGAATATTAGTACGTTAAGTCCATTTGCTAAGGAGCAAATTTCTATCACTATCAATGATAATCTTAAGTTTTATGATTATTTGGTGGAGAAACTAAATAGTAATATATATATAAAAATGAAAGGGAATAAAGCTAGTGATTTGATAGATATAGGACGAGAGAAATTTAAGGGAATTGATGTTAGTAGTCAATGTATTTTATTATTAGAAATATTAAATATGTTAACAAATATGAAAACTACTTATGATATTAAATCACTAGGTTTCAGTACATCTAGAACAAAAATTGCTTTAAAGGTTAGTACTTTAGATGAATTTAAAATTATAAATCAATCTATTACTGGTCTATATTCTAGTGAAATTACTATAGTTTAAAGCGTGGGGTTAGTGTTAGGGGTTATTATGAGTTGGCGTACAGTAGTCATAGGTAGTCGTTCTAAGTTAGATTTTAAAATGAATTACATGATTATTCGCAAAGACTTTGAAACGACTAAAGTATATATTGATGAAATCTATATGTTGATTATTGAATCTACGGCGGTGAGTCTCACCGCCGTACTCCTAAATGAGTTGATTAAAAAGAAGGTAGCTATTGTCTTTTGTGATGAGAAACGTAACCCTGCTAGTGAGGTTCTTCCCTTACACGGTAGTCATAATAGTAGTAAACGCTGTCGGGAGCAGGCTGAGTGGTCGAAAGATTTGCAAGCTTATATTTGGACTGAAATTGTACGGCATAAAATTATGAATCAAGCCGACTTATTGCAGCATCAAGAGTTAGCTGAGGCAGAGTTGTTATATCAATATTTAGATGAGTTGACCTTAAATGATGAAACTCAACGTGAAGGACATGCTGCAAAGGTATATTTCAATGCTTTGTTTGGAAAATCATTTTCTCGGGAACAAGATAATCCTATTAATGCAGCCCTTAATTATGGATATGCTATATTACTTTCCGCAGTAAATCGGGAGATTTTATCCTTAGGATATATTACCCAGTTAGGGCTAAATCACTGCAATCAATTTAATCCGTATAATCTAGGATCCGATTTAATGGAACCATTGCGTGGGTTTGTTGATGCGGTAGTTATCAAATTAAGACCTACAGAGTTTGACAGCAATGTAAAGCTTTCACTTATAGAACTTTTATCTGAAGATGTAAAGATAAATGATACTGTTCAAACTTTTAGTGCTGCAATTCGGATTTATTGTAAAAGTGTATTTGATGCATTGCGTACTCACGATGTTAATCAGATTAGGTTTATAGAATATGAGCTATAGATTTATGAGAATACTAGTGATGTTTGACTTGCCGACGTTAACATCGGAAGATCGAAAAGAATATAGGAATTTTAGAAAGTACTTAATTGTATCTGGCTTCCTTATGTTACAAGAGTCTGTATATTCAAAGTTAGTTCTTAATACAACTAGTGCTAATCTTATCATGGAACATGTACGAAAAAATAAGCCGCCTAGTGGGAGCTTATTTATGTTAACTGTTACAGAAAAGCAGTTTTCCAGAATGGAAATTGTAGTTGGAGATAAGCAAAGTGAAGTTATAGATTCAACAGAGAGGGTGCTCATGATATGAAATTGATGTATCAAGATTCTATATTGGATTTTGAAATATCTTATGATAAGGTAACGGTGATATCTTTTGAAGATCGTAAAGTATTTCGACGTATGGTTACAGAGCTTGATATACAGTGTGATGGTGGTGAGGGGCCGTGGATTTTAAATGACAAGGATAAAGCCTTTAGTATAGATAAATATAGTCATATAATACTGAACCCACTATATGTGGATGTAAATAGTAAAACTCTGTTAACTAAATTACAAAACCAGTTATCTAAAGAAGCTTTATTAATGACAGAAGAGGTAGCCGATATTGTTAATCGATTACATTCGTTTTACTACTCTTTAGAATTTGGATATCCTTTATCGATTCAACATAAACTTGAAATTGGTACTGCTGAACTTATTAAATTAGGAAGTTTTAATTTTGAGTTTAATCGTAAAGGAGATATTATGAATCTAATGTCCTATATAGAAGTGGTAGATACATTATTATCTCCTATGTTATATATTGTAGTTAATTTAGATTTAGTTTTAAGTGATGATGAACTTAATGCATTTTATCAAAATATACTGAGTCGGCAATTACGGTTAGTTTCTCTAACAACAGGATCTTTAAACAAAGAAAAACTTGATAAAAGCCTTATAAATGGGTATATTTTAGATAATGATTTCTGTGTTATTTAAAGAGAATACAGAATTACACCTGGTGGTAGCCCGAGTTACTCTTGAGCCTCAAATTTAATTTGGGGTTTGAGAGTAGTGTAATTCTGTAAACCTCTAAAACAATACTCAAGGTCAAACCACATACAAAACAGTTTGAGAGTAGTGTAATTCTGTAAACCTCTAAAACGCTAAATTAGAGGATAAAGAAGTTATTGTAGTTTGAGAGTAGTGTAATTCTGTAAACCTCTAAAACACCGATGACGAAACGTCGCTCATAGCATTTGTTTGAGAGTAGTGTAATTCTGTAAACCTCTAAAACTTTATCTTTAAAGATACTCTTTAAGTCTTCGTTTGAGAGTAGTGTAATTCTGTAAACCTCTAAAACTGGCGGTGCTGCTGGTGGTGGTAAATCGTAGTTTGAGAGTAGTGTAATTCTGTAAACCTCTAAAACAATATAGCTAACATTTTAACACAATTAAGAGTTTGAGAGTAGTGTAATTCTGTAAACCTCTAAAACGTGCTTGTTGTTGTTGTTCCATAAGTTGTTGTTTGAGAGTAGTGTAATTCTGTAAACCTCTAAAACTATAGTTTTCTTCCGTTACTACAAGTCCTTGTTTGAGAGTAGTGTAATTCTGTAAACCTCTAAAACATCAATGCTGCTTCGAATGCTGCAAGGCTGGTTTGAGAGTAGTGTAATTCTGTAAACCTCTAAAACTTCATTATTTAACATTAATTCTCTTACGAAGTTTGAGAGTAGTGTAATTCTGTAAACCTCTAAAACGAGTGCTAATCTTATTGAAGGTAGCCTTTGGTTTGAGAGTAGTGTAATTCTGTAAACCTCTAAAACTAATAGAGATTTGTCCGTTACCATTACCGCGTTTGAGAGTAGTGTAATTCTGTAAACCTCTAAAACAGGTGTTAACACCTCACAAAGCACGTACGCGTTTGAGAGTAGTGTAATTCTGTAAACCTCTAAAACCATTTACATTTTTTACATCGTCGCTATTAAGTTTGAGAGTAGTGTAATTCTGTAAACCTCTAAAACTGAATAATTGTTTGCGTGTCTAATCGGCTTGTTTGAGAGTAGTGTAATTCTGTAAACCTCTAAAACAAGTCTGGCTATCAAATCATTCTTATGGCTGTTTGAGAGTAGTGTAATTCTGTAAACCTCTAAAACATTTTTTCTTGAATAGGATACGTTTTATCAGTTTGAGAGTAGTGTAATTCTGTAAACCTCTAAAACTCAATACGACTGTTTCTGTCGGCGTAGAGCGTTTGAGAGTAGTGTAATTCTGTAAACCTCTAAAACAATACGCATTTGCAGTCAATATCACATGGCGTTTGAGAGTAGTGTAATTCTGTAAACCTCTAAAACTAGATGCTAATTCAACCATGATAGGTACTAGTTTGAGAGTAGTGTAATTCTGTAAACCTCTAAAACGCAGCGCCCTGTGTTCCTTGTTTCGGTAGTGTTTGAGAGTAGTGTAATTCTGTAAACCTCTAAAACACGCGTGGCGCCGTATTTGTAGCGCTCATAGTTTGAGAGTAGTGTAATTCTGTAAACCTCTAAAACATTGCGTGAGTACATCGACGGCAAAAGCGCGTTTGAGAGTAGTGTAATTCTGTAAACCTCTAAAACTCGTGCGGTGCTTGCCTCGTTGCGGTAGTTGTTTGAGAGTAGTGTAATTCTGTAAACCTCTAAAACAATCATTTTGTTACTTCTCTATTTTCACTAGTTTGAGAGTAGTGTAATTCTGTAAACCTCTAAAACTTGTTCAAACAATCGCTTCTGCCCGGTGTCGTTTGAGAGTAGTGTAATTCTGTAAACCTCTAAAACGTTAATGGCAATACTGCATACTTTGATATAGTTTGAGAGTAGTGTAATTCTGTAAACCTCTAAAACAGACATAGTCAGTTAAATAACTGCCGAGCGGTTTGAGAGTAGTGTAATTCTGTAAACCTCTAAAACTAACCTATTGCATTGCTACAGCCGGAGCATGTTTGAGAGTAGTGTAATTCTGTAAACCTCTAAAACGATATAGGAGCTTACACAGTTATTAAGCTGGTTTGAGAGTAGTGTAATTCTGTAAACCTCTAAAACAATGAAAACACTAAAAGAGAAAGTCAACGTGTTTGAGAGTAGTGTAATTCTGTAAACCTCTAAAACGACGCCACCTTTTTGATTGATAAATGCGATGTTTGAGAGTAGTGTAATTCTGTAAACCTCTAAAACACTGTTTGTAAGCTATCGCCTAGTAACGCCGTTTGAGAGTAGTGTAATTCTGTAAACCTCTAAAACTCCTCGATTTTATCTGAGGTTTTGTCAATCGTTTGAGAGTAGTGTAATTCTGTAAACCTCTAAAATATGTTGCCCCTCCTCATTCTTATAGATGAGGTTTGAGAGTAGTGTAATTCTGTAAACCTCTAAAACAAGATATTATTTATCTTTCGTTACACTCATGTTTGAGAGTAGTGTAATTCTGTAAACCTCTAAAACCCTACTTATACAGATCAGACAGCTCATGTAGTTTGAGAGTAGTGTAATTCTGTAAACCTCTAAAACATCGGTGGTAAAGGCTTCCGTACTTACATTGTTTGAGAGTAGTGTAATTCTGTAAACCTCTAAAACAGTACTGTTTCAACGCTATTGTCAGCCAAGGTTTGAGAGTAGTGTAATTCTGTAAACCTCTAAAACAATGCCGTGGCAGAGGAATGTGAAGATATAGTTTGAGAGTAGTGTAATTCTGTAAACCTCTAAAACAGCGTGAAGCAAGATTAGAGAAAGCATTTAGTTTGAGAGTAGTGTAATTCTGTAAACCTCTAAAACGTTGTACCATGTCCTCAGCTTTTTCGGTCAGTTTGAGAGTAGTGTAATTCTGTAAACCTCTAAAACTAAAGGATTTTACGACGTATTTATCGTAAGCGTTTGAGAGTAGTGTAATTCTGTAAACCTCTAAAACAGCGTTTTAGAGTTTTGTTACATGATTGTGGTTTGAGAGTAGTGTAATTCTGTAAACCTCTAAAACCGACGCCTAAACGTTCTTTATTATCCACCTGTTTGAGAGTAGTGTAATTCTGTAAACCTCTAAAACAAACCACCCCTTATGCTAAATCATATCACTGTTTGAGAGTAGTGTAATTCTGTAAACCTCTAAAACTAGTAAGGCGGTTAAGAAATGAAGCTACAGGTTTGAGAGTAGTGTAATTCTGTAAACCTCTAAAACGCATCTTAACATCCGAAGGGATACAAAACAGTTTGAGAGTAGTGTAATTCTGTAAACCTCTAAAACTGACTACACATTGAAATGATGATAAAAGTCGTTTGAGAGTAGTGTAATTCTGTAAACCTCTAAAACCCTAAAAATCGCTTTGCTGCAATTCGTGTTGTTTGAGAGTAGTGTAAATCTGTAAACCTCTAAAACTGGCTACACTAACAATGTTAAGTCCTGGTGGTTTGAGAGTAGTGTAATTCTGTAAACCTCTAAATCTATCATCGAGGAAATTCAAGGAATTAACGAGTTTGAGAGTAGTGTAATTCTGTAAATCTCTAAAACAAGACATTTATCATCTTTCGTTACACTCATGTTTGAGAGTAGTGTAATTCTGTAAACCTCTAAAACATATTTCTTTACACCCTCTACACCATCACCGTTTGAGAGTAGTGCAATTCTGTTTTTAGTTTCCAAAGTTAAAAATCGATTTTTGATTGTGGATAAGATCGACTTCTATTACCTATGCCCTTTTAAATGCATTTTGAGTTTTATCTTGTAAAGCTATATTGTCAAATTGTGATAAATATAAATTTCTTAAATTGCAATATGAAATTGAACACTCTGTAAATCCATAACTTTATTAACTTCTTCAATGAAGACTTCTTGAGGCGTTTTGTAATTCAACAGCTT
>NZ_JAHABE010000022.1:0-13184 GCF_018376515.1 Veillonella sp. oral taxon 158
ATGGGGTGATGCTCCTGTTTGGAATGAGCTACATATGTCTACAGATTTTCCAACTTATTGGGATTAGTCACACACACTTTTTGTCCTATAACCCTAAAAAGGTCTCCCTAAGATTTAGGGAGACCTTTTGTGTTTTGTAGAACTGATTAGATGGTACTAAAAGCTATTAAAACCAAATTCTTCAATTTCTTCAATATTTAGTAGTTTTACGGTACGACCTGTAATGTCGATAATGCCTTCATCACGTAAACGGCCTAGTTCACGGCTAAGCGCTGTGCGAGATACGTTGAGCACCTCGGCCATTTGCTCACGGTTGTGCGGCAATTGGATTGTTTTAGAGTGTTGGCGTTTATAAATATCTGTTAAGTATGCGAAAATCTTCTCACGCATCCCTTTTAATGTAAGATAATGTACTTTTCTCGTTAAGAGAATTGCTTTTTCCGATAAGTCTTCTAATAGATTAGATAAGATTGTCGTTTGACATTGATGGCATTCTGGCAATGTTTCGATGAACGTTTCAAGTGGTATGAACATAATTTTTGTAGCCTTTGTTGCTTTAATCGTAGCAGGCCATAAAGGTTGCTTACTGAATAGTAATGCTTCGCCGAATATATCGGATTGCTCTAGATTGGCCATGATAACACGTTGGCCCATTATATTTTCTCGAGTTAAAAGAGCACTGCCTTCTAAAATAACGCCAATGCCATCCATTGGATCACCCGAGAGGGCGATGAAGTCATTTTTCTTGTAGCTATGAACAATTACTTTAGCATTGTGTAAATAGCCACGCAATTCATTTTCTCCAAGTTTGTTGAATAGCGGGCAATTTACGAGGGTAGGCATATATTGATTGATAATATCTTCAGAAAGTATTTGCTTCATAAGTACCTCCGATGTGACAAAGTCTATAGCAATTAAAAATGATTATTGTATAATAGAAGTATAGGACCAAATGGTCTACCTGTTCCACAAGGGGAGCCAGGAAAAATTTTTGAAAAAGTTTTTATTTGTTGCTCAAGCTACAGAAATTGTATCACCTTTACGTTATACTTTCAAATGTAATCGAACAGAGAACTGATAAAACATCAGTGTAATGTATAGGTTTTATATTATCTAGCTTGAATGCGAGGAAGTCTCGCAAAGGAGGATTTTAAATGAGCATGTTCTGTTATCAATGCGAACAATCTGCAGCACCAGCTGGTTGTACAGTACAAGGTGTATGTGGTAAAACTGCACCGGTTGCAAACTTACAAGACGAATTAACTGCTGCTTTGGTTGGCTTGGCTCGCGCTTTAGACGTAAAAGGCCACACTAAAGAAGGTATCGATTATTTAATGCGTGGTTTATTCATGTGTGTAACAAACGTTAACTTCTCTGAAGACCGCGTTCAAGCGTTCATCGACGAAGTAAACGCTTACCATGCACAAGTGGACAGCACTCAACAAAACTTTGATTGGGAACAATTGTGGAAAGGTGAAGAAGATATCGTATCCCTTCGTTCCACATTATTGTTAGGTATGCGTGGTATGGCTGCATACGCATGGCATGCTGCTCGCCTTGGTTTCCACGATGCTGACGTTGACGCTTGGTTCGTTAAAGGTCTAGTTGAAATGGCGAAAGATCACAGCGCTGAAGAATGGCTTGGTCTTTTGATGGAATTCGGTGAAGTTAACTTGAAATGTATGGCTGTTCTTGACAAAGCTAATACAGAATCTTACGGTACACCAGTACCAACTACAGTACCTTTGACTGTAGAACCAGGTCCTTTCATCGTTGTAACTGGTCATGACCTTCACGACTTGAAACAATTGTTGATCCAAACTGATGGTAAAGGTGTAAATATCTATACTCATGGTGAAATGTTGCCTTGCCACTCTTACCCTGAATTGAAAAAACATCCTCAATTAAAAGGTAACTTCGGTACTGCATGGCAAAACCAACAAAAAGAATTCGTTGACGTTCCTGGCGCATTCTTGTTCACTACAAACTGCATTATGCCACCAAAAGAAAACTACAGAGAAAATATCTTCACTACAGATATGGTAGGTTTCGACGGTTGTGCACACATCGAAGAAAATGCAGATGGTACAAAAGACTTCTCCGCAGTTATCAACCGTGCTATCGAATTGGGCGGCTACAAAGAAGCTCAAGAATTCACTGGTATTAACGGTGGTCATGAAGTAACTACTGGTTTCGGTCATGGCACAGTATTGGGCATTGCTGATACAGTAATCGACGCTGTAAAAGCTGGCGCAATCAAACACTTCTTCTTAGTAGGTGGTTGTGACGGTGCTAAAGTAGGCCGTAACTACTACACAGACTTCGTAAAACAAACTCCAGAAGATACAGTAGTATTGACATTGGCTTGTGGTAAATTCCGTTTCAACGACCTTAACATCGGCGAAATCGGTGGTATCCCTCGTATCCTTGATATGGGTCAATGTAACGATGCTTACTCCGCTATTCAAGTAGCAGTAGCTTTGGCTGGTGCCTTTGAATGTGACGTAAACGACTTGCCATTAACATTGGTATTGTCCTGGTACGAACAAAAAGCGGTATGTATCTTGTTAACATTGTTGGCATTGGGTATCCGCAACATCTATATCGGCCCATCCTTGCCTAAATTCTTCTCCAACAATGTATTGAACATTTTGGTAGAGAAATTCCAATTGCATCCAATTACAACTCCAGAAGCTGACTTGAAAGCTATCTTGGGCTAATCGGATCATTAATCTGTTAACCACAGTCCTACTTCCCCTCTCTTTTATGATTTAGGACTGTTGTTATAAATAACGCACCTAGGGTTCGCCTTAGGTGCGTTTTTTACTATTTTTGTGAAAGCCATCTTTCGAGCATTTGTATATTGATGGGGCTCGATATTAATACGACAACTAGGTTATAAATGGGCACAACCTATCTCACGCCTCCATACGACGCGTAAGTCGGCCCTCAATAGGTGGTGTCCGTTAGTAAAACATTTGTAGAACATAAGTCCCATCAATATACTGCCCCTTTGATAGTTTTTCACATAAATAGTAGTCCCTCGTAGGCGCACAAAGATGCCCCTAATGTGCATATAGACATTGGTCAATGTTGATTGTTATACTATAGGTAAAGTAAGAATTTTCTCACATTATTTATGTGTATATAGAGGCGTGTATGAATAGTATTTTTGATATTATAGGGCCTGTTATGATTGGTCCGTCTAGTTCGCATACAGCGGGTGCTGCGCGGCTAGGTAAGATGGCGCGGTGTATTTTCCGATCCACTCCTAAAAAGGTAGATTTAACGTTATATGGTTCTTTTGCGAAGACCTATAAAGGTCATGGTACAGATCGTGCTTTGGTAGGCGGTTTGTTAGGTTATAAAGAGGATGATACAAATATTCGCATCGCTCATGATTTAGCCCGAAAAGAGGGGATGGAGTATACTTTCATCGAGTCTCCTTTAGATGTTGGTCATCCTAATGTAGTTCGTTTTGATATGTATGATGACCATAATCGTCATATGACTGTTATCGGTCGATCTCTCGGTGGTGGTCAAATTATGATTACCGAAGTGGATGGTAATGATATGTCTATCACCGGTGATGAGTTCACGCTCGTCGTATTCCACGAGGATCGCCCTGGTGCGATTTCTCTTATCAGCCAAGCCTTGAGTGAGTCCGATATTAATATTGCAACGATGCGTGTATTCCGTAAGGGTAAGCACAAGGATGCAGTCATGGTCATTACTACCGATACGGTGGTAAATCCAATTACAGTTCAGTTTATGCGCGAGTGTCCAGGCATTCAAGACGTCATGACCTTTGAAGCGTTATAGGAGGGTGAATAATGAGCTATGCATATGATACAATTGCAGATATTATTCGCCTAGCTGAGGAAAATAACATTTCCTTTGGCGATGTAGTGCTGCGTTATGAATTAGAAAATTATGACCGCAATGAAGAGGCGGTTATACGAGAAATTGAGCATCGCTTAGATATTTTTGAAATGTCTATCCAAGATGGTATTTCATATACTGATAAAACGGCGTCTGGTATGTCCGGTGGTCAGGCGGCACAGCTTGACGGTCAATCTCCACGTTTTATGAGTGAAATTGCGTACAAGGCGATGACCTATGCTATTGCTGTAAACGAGGCAAATGCCAAAATGTTTCGCATCGTTGCCTGTCCAACAGCGGGGTCTTGTGGTGTTATGCCTGGTGCTGTGAAAGCCGTGGCTGATCACTATCAACTAGATAAATCTACTGTAGTGAAAGGTTTCTTAGCTGCTTCCGGCATTGGTAATGTAGTGGCGAATCGCGCTTGTGTGGCTGGCGCCGTTGGTGGTTGCCAAGCAGAAATTGGTACGGCCGCTTGTATGGCTGCCGGTGCCATTGTAGAAATGATGGGCGGTACGCCTCGTCAAGTAGGACATGCTATCGCATTGTGCATGAAAAACTTATTGGGCCTTGCCTGTGATCCAGTAGCAGGGCTTGTAGAGGTACCGTGCGTTAAACGTAATGGTTTCTATGCAGTTCATGCCATTACTGCATCTGAATTGGCTTTGATGAATATTGAAAGTCAAATTCCACCAGATGAAGTTATTGAAGCAATGAATAATATCGGTCGCGCTATGCCAGCAGCATTGCGTGAAACAAGTGATGGCGGCCTTGCGGTAACACCGACGGGTACAGCTATTGCAGAACGAGTGCAATCCTTATAGGATTGCACTTTTTTCATGCTTTCATTTGTAGTAAAATAAAAGTTAGACTAGTTCGGAAAGGAGTGTGCATGATGGAACAGGCCAATCGAATATTGACTGTATTAGAAGAAGCAGGTTATGAAGCCTATATCATTGGCGGAGCAGTGCGTGATATTTTGATGCATCAAAAGCCTCATGACTTTGATATTGTGACGTCTGCACGCCCTGATACGGTAATTGAAGTCCTACGCGGTCAAGATATTCAAACGACAGACTTAGTAGGAAAATCCTTTGGTGTAGTAGTAGCTACACTAGAAGGAAAGCAATATGAAATTGCAACGTATCGCACTGAACGATATGGAGCAGATAGTCATCGACCAGAAGAAATCGCTTATGCCGATACCTTGGAGGAAGACGTGTTGCGTCGCGACTTTACGGTCAATGGCATGGCTATGAATCGTTTTGGTGAGGTCATAGACCTAGTAGGGGGACGTCGAGATATCAAGCATAAGACTTTGCGAACCATTGGCAATGCACAGCAACGCTTTGAAGAAGACGCATTGCGATTATTTAGAGCATGCCGCTTTGTGGCAAAGCTAGATTTCTTACCTACCGAAGACTTATTAGAAGCTATGCCAAAGGCATTTCATCGTGTGCCTGGGTTATCTCTCGAGAGAGTTCGTAGTGAACTGGACCGACTCCTGTTAGAGCCTGCTGTGGCTAAGGGCCTTGATGTATTAGTACAATCTCGCTTGGCCGAGTGCTCTTGTCGCGTTGTAGAAAATGGTGTCGCTCGTGAAGTACCTATTTTACCAGAGCTATACCATCTTGTGAATTTACCACAAGAAAAAGACTTTCACGAATTTGATGGTTGGTATCATACATTAGCCGTTGTATCTCATACAGAACCAGATTTGATATTGCGTTGGGGTGCACTGTTACACGATGTAGCAAAGGGTATGCCGGCGGTACGAGCTGTTATTAACGGACGTTTAACGGATCGTGGCCATGATACATTAGGTGCTGAAATGACAGAAACCTTGCTTACTCGTTTAGGTTACCCTAAGGCTTTTGTGCGCCGTGTAGCTTGGATTGTAAAAAATCATATGCGCTTTCACTATTTTGTACAAAATGGGGAAGCTAATGAGAAGAAGTGGATCCGTAAAGAGGCTCGCAGCGGTGAGTTTCGCGATAGTCAAATTATGCGAATTGCATGGGAACAATTATCTAAGGTTTGTGCTGCCGATGTGTTAGGCTGTGGGAAGCCTTATGCAGCGACTGATGGTACCTTAGCCTTTGGTGAATGTATGGCAGATCTTAGTTTAGAGATGCCTATCCATACAAAGGATTTAAATTATGACGAACGAGTTATTAAGCTTGCAGGGGAAAAAGTGGGGGAAGGATTGCAGTATTTATTAGGTCAAGTACAAAATGGAGTGATTCCCAATGAACCAGATGCATTATATGATGCATTAGACCATAAGTTACGCCGTCCAGTGGAGAAATGATGAAGTTATTAAATAAAGCGTTATTACGCATGAGTGATTGGAGTCGCACTACGTGGTGCCTTGCCATACTCATGACCGTTGCCTTCGTCCTTATTGGGCGTTTAGCACAGTTACAGGTCTTTGATACCTTTGACCTAGAGAAGAAAAACTTATTACAAGTTCAAGTAGATAGAAAATTACAATCGCCGCGCGGTACAATCTATGACCGTAATGGCAAGCCGTTGGCCATGAGTGTAGTTACAAAATCTTTATATGCGGATCCGAAGATGATTAAACAGTCTCCTCAAGAGATTGCGGATCTCATCTCACCGTACGTAACGATGTCAAAAGAGAATATTGTGAAAGCTTTGCAAGAGGATACCGCCTTTGTCTGGTTGAATCGTATGATGGATGCAGACAAATCAAAAGCGGTACAACAAGTTATTAAGGATAACAATATTGCAGGCCTCAATTTCGTTGAAGAATCTAAGCGCTATTATCCAAATGGTGTCTTAGCGGCACAAGTATTAGGCTTTGTCGGCACTGATGATAAAGGTCTTGATGGTCTAGAAATGGTTCTTGATGACGAATTAAAGGGGGGCGTACAACAAGAAATTGTAGCTACTGATAATAAAGGGAATGCCATCTTTGGTTCCGTACTATCTAAATTTTTACCAGATAAGGGTAAAAGCGTAACCTTAACCATCGATGCAACAATTCAATTTATTGCAGAACGCGCTCTTGATAAGGCGATGGTTGATACAGGAGCTAAGCATGCGAGCGTTATCGTTATGGATCCAAAGACCGGTGAAATATTAGCGATGGCCAATCGTCCAAGTTATGATCCTAATAATTACAACCAAAGTGGCGAAGAGGCTTTTAAAAATATTGCGGTTACCAATTTATATGAACCAGGTTCTACATTCAAACCTATCATTGCATCTGCAGCTCTTGCAGCAGGCAAATGGAAGTTAGACACTGTGTATAACGATAAAGGGGCCTTCGCTGCCAATGGACATATCATTAGAAACTGGAATGGTGAGGGATATGGTCCTGTTCGTTTGCTAGATATTTTGAAGTACTCTATTAATACTGGTATGGCTGAAATTGGTACATTAACAGGCGCAGATATTCTCTCGAAATATGTACGTGATTATGGCTTTGGTTCTGAAACAGGTATTGAATTGCCTGGTGAAGGAGCAGGTATTTTGTATAATCCAGAGGATATGAGTAAGCTAGACGTTGCGACTATGTCCATCGGTCAAGGTATTGCGGTTACACCATTACAAATGGTTCGCGCCTTTGGTGCACTTTCTAATGGTGGGGCTATGATGAAACCACATATCATCAAGTCTTATAGTAACTCTCAAGGCGATGTTACAAGTACGACTGAAACATCTGTTGTGGGACAACCAGTTCCGGCGGAAACCGCTAAAACCATTGTAGATATTCTAGAAAAAGAAGTATCCGAAGGTGGCGGTACAAAAGCGATGGTAGAAGGTTATCACTTCGGCGGTAAAACTGGTACGGCGCAAAAACTAGATACCAAACATGGCGGTTATCTCGACGGACAATACATTGCGTCCTTTATTGGCTTTGGCCCTGTAGAGGATCCAAAATTTGTAGTTCTTGTCGTTATTGATGACCCACAAAAGGGTTCTTTTTATGGTAGTCAAATTGCAGCCCCTGTATTTAAGGACATCGTATCTCAACTTGTACGGTATTACCAAATGAGTCCGTATGTTAAAGAAAGTACACCAGTAGCTGTTAAAGCTGCTAATACATTACCTGAACCAAAACCGGGAAGTGATGGTTCTGTTACATTGCCTAACTTTACTGGTTTTACCTATGGTGAAGTGCGTGATTGGTTACATAAGGCGGGACTTGCCTTTAAACCGGATGGAACTGGTACGGCTACATCTCAAGATGAAAGTAGCGGTACAACTGTTCAGGCTGGTACAGCAATTACTGTTCATTTCCGTAGATAAAACGAATTCGGTCATAATTAGAAATTATAGACAGTTCGTTATATAATAGAATAAGAGACTTAGGTGCCTCTCCGGAGGCACCTTATTTTATAGATAGTTTGAATGAATGGAGATACTTATGATCGAATTACGCGGTAAAGCAGTAGCAGACGCTCACAAGGCGATTTTACAAGAAAAAGTTGCAGCAGTTGGCGACTCTGTAATTACTATGGCAGTATTACTCGTTGGTGAAGACCACGGTGCTCATATGTACGCTACATTTATGGAAAAGACAGCCAAGAACTTTGGCTATGGCTTTGTGTTAAAACAATTACCTGAAACGGCTACACAGGATGAAGTAGTTACAGCATTGCAAGAATTAAATAATGATGCGGCTGTTCATGGGATTTTACCGTTAATGCCGATGCCTAAACACATTGATACAGAGGCTCTTATCGATATGCTAGATCCTAAAAAAGATATCGATGGTCTAACTACGTATAATATTGGTCTTGTAACTGCCGGTAAAGGTGGCTTTGCCCCTTGTACTGCCAAGGCGTGCATGGCGATTTTAAACCACTATGATATTCCTGTAGAGGGTAAACATGTGGTAGTAATCGGTCGTAGCCAAGTGATTGGTAAGCCGGTAGCTCTTATGACACTTGGTGCACATGGTACGGTTACAATGTGCCATTCCAGAACCCCTGATTTGGCAGAACAAGTAAAACGTGGCGATATCGTTATTGCTGCAGCGGGTCGTGCTCATATGATTACAGCAGATATGATTAAGCCAGGTGCTGTTGTTATCGATGTAGGCATTAATGAACTAGAAGGTAAGACGGTAGGCGATGTTGATTATGAAGCGGTAAAAGATATTGCGTCTGCAATTACTCCAGTGCCTGGTGGTGTAGGCTCTGTAACGACTACTATGATGCTTGAAGCTGTATATGAGGCATACCATGCATGAGATGTCTATAGCAGAAGGTATACTTGATGTAGCCCTCGATACATTGCGCCAACACGATGCATCTGTGATTCATTCCGTTCAACTCGATTTGGGCCTTATGAGTGGAGTAGAGCCAGATTCTCTCCTATTTTGCTGGGAAGCCGTTACAAAGGGGACTGCAGCAGAAGGTTCGCGTATAGAAATTAATACGATTCCTATTGAAGGAAAGTGCTTGGATTGTGATAAAACATTTCCTGTAGAAAATTATAAGTTTATCTGTCCCTATTGTGACAGTCATTTCGTACAAACCATTGGTGGCCGCGAACTACAAGTGACCTCCATGGATATCGATTGATAGAAAGGTTAGGACATGCAAGTTCAAGTTAAAACCAATGTACTGGCAAAAAATGATGCCATTGCAACGTCCTTACAACAGTTGTTTAAGGAAAAAAATATATTTGTATTTAACTTGTTAGGTTCTCCAGGGGCTGGCAAGACATCTCTTTTAGAGGCTACCTTACAAGATTTAAAAAAGGATTATCGTTTGGCTGTTATTGAAGGTGATTTGTTTACCGCTAAGGATGCAGAACGAATTCATGCCTTAGGCGTGCCTGTTATCCAGATTAATACTGTTGGTGGTTGTCATCTCGATGCACAGATGATTCAAGATGCCTTAGGTGATCTAAATCTTGATGATCTTGATATGATCATTATCGAAAATGTAGGCAATTTAGTATGTCCTGCAGAATTTGAGATTGGTGAAAGTATGAAGGTAACAGTTTTATCTGTTACTGAAGGGGAAGATAAACCCCTTAAATATCCATTAATCTTTAAAGAGTCTAAGGCCATCCTCATTAATAAGATTGATTTGTTGCCGTATGTGCCTTTCAAAAAGGAACAGGCCATACAAGATATTCGTAATTTAAATCCTAATGGAGAGATATTTGAAGTAAGTTGCACGGCCCATAATGGTCTTGAACCTTGGCTGACATGGTTGCGTGCACAATTGGAGACTAATCGATGAACTATTCTATGAAGAGTCGTATTGTAGCGGCCCTCCTTGTAGGTTTATCTGCTACTACTATCGGCTATGCAGAGGAGCCTGCAATTTCTACAGTTAACCCTTTTGCAGTAGAAAGCACTGATGAAACGAACGAGGCGGCACAAGATGCTGCAATTGGTCAAGGTAGCGGAGAGGCATCTGGCGAAGCCGATAGCTTAGCCTATCTTGATAATGCACCCATAAAAGTGGTTAAACCTGAAGCAACGACTAAAAATGAGCGCACCAAAACAGGTTGGTTGGCCGAACAAATGGCAGTTACTGAATTTGGTGACTCTATACAGTTCTGGCAAGCGGCTAGTGAAAATGAAGGGCCGTTGCCGAGCATTACTCAAAATAATTTAGCAGATATTGGTAAGTCCTATACCGCTAATGATTTGCCATCCTTAGGTTCTGAAGATGATTATGCTATTGCTACCTACCGCTTGGGCGACAAATTTGTCGTGCCTAAAGATGTAGACAAGACAGAAGTACGAGATAACTTTACTACCTATCATATGAAAGATCTTGCCGTGACTGTATATACAGGTCCTTCTGTAGAGCGCTTGGTAAATGATCCATTGCGTGGTCAAGGGGCGACGTATTTCTTTGAACCAAATACTATTACTAATATTCATAGTACGAAAAAAGGCGTCAATACTGTACGTGATATTGGCCCTGGTAGCACGCGTATGGAATTGGTATTTGCTTATGGCAGTCCTAATGCGATGTGGCGTGATCAAAAAAATGAGACATATATTTTCCTTTATGAAGGTCATTCTGAAAATTCATGGCCACAAAAAAAGGATTTTAAGAGTCCTGTAGAGAATACAAATAGTAATAGCCAGCAACAATCTATGCTTGGTCAACAAAAGGAATATATTGCTTTTACCATTAAACAAAGCAATATAGAGGCTGTTGATATGATTAGTGGTCAAGTATGGCCTAGATTTGGTTTACCAAAAGCACCGGTATATGATTTCGAAGCGGGCAAATTGACTGCTGATGACTTCGTATTGCGTGGCTTACAGCTAAATGATCACTTCATCAACGATTCTAATAATGACTGGAAACATCAGGGCATGCTCTTCGGCTCTGCGTTCATTGGCTATAATGAATACGGCGTAAGTGTAGATAAAAAGAACCTCATCAATCGTGTACTATTAAATATTTACACGCCAACACGTCGCGGTATTGCGATGGGCGATACTAAGTATTTATTGCTCTTTGTGTACGGTATGCCAACTCGTATCGTTGAATCTACAACGAATTCGGGCACGTCTACTGTATATGAATATAAAAATCCAGCGGCAAGCAATTCTTATTTACAGTTTGCCCTAGATGAAAAAAACCAATATATCAAATCCGTTATGTTATCTGACCGTCCGGTTAAGTAGGACAGGTCGCAGCGAGGAGGCAAAGGATATGGTTACTGTACAAGATGTAAAAGAACGTTGGGAAAAAATTCAAAACGATGATGAACGTATATTGTTTATCGTTGGTGGTCCAGGTTCTGGTAAAAGTTTGCTAATTCGTGAATTGTCCGAGCAAAAGGGTTGGAAATACTTGGAAGCTAAACAGCTTATCGAAGAAGAATTCCTACTTGTGCCTCGTGATGAACGTCCTCAATTAGCAGAAGAAGTTATTTGTCGTGCTCTTAGCCGTAGTGATACTGAAGTAGTATTGCTCGATGGCATTAATGTATTCTTTGCGCCAATCTTAAATTTAGAACCATTTGAATTACTAAAAACTATTAGTAAGAAGTATCCTATTGTCGTTGGCTGGCGTGGTCACCTTGAAGGAGATCAGTTGTACTTAGAACATAACAATGATCCAAAACATGCTGTAGTTACTATTGCACATCCAGATCATGTTGTTGTAATCGACTAACTACAAAATTGAACATATTGGTAAAATATAGGGAAAACTATAAATGTATAAAGAGGAGATAGATTACTATCTCCTTTTTTGGTTGCTTTTTTAATAACTACTCCATAAAAGCTTGAAACTAAGGTATTTTATGTGGGTTTTATGAAATGTAAATTTTTTTTGACAAAATACTTGCATAGGGTATCGTTTCATGTTATTATGATTAAGCACTAAGGGATACCGCAGTGAACGAAAAAAAGCTTCAAAAAAGTTTTTAAAAAGTTCTTGACACTTAGTGTGGCAGATGATACAATTCATCTTGTCGTAATGATGCTGGCGTAGCTCAATAGGTAGAGCAGCTGACTTGTAATCAGCAGGTTGTGGGTTCAATTCCTATCGCCAGCTCCATTTTATTTATGGAGGGATTCCCGAGCGGCCAAAGGGAGCAGACTGTAAATCTGCCGTCTTCGACTTCGAAGGTTCGAATCCTTCTCCCTCCACCATCTATAGCGGGGTGGAGCAGTTGGTAGCTCGTCGGGCTCATAACCCGAAGGTCGCAGGTTCAAGTCCTGTCCCCGCAACCACAAATATTCACAGTGAAATGATCGTTCATTGTGCTGGTGTAGCTCAGTCGGCAGAGCGTATCCTTGGTAAGGATAAGGTCACCGGTTCAATCCCGGTCACTAGCTCCATACATGGCGGCATAGCTCAGTTGGCTAGAGCAATCGGTTCATACCCGGTGTGTCCGCGGTTCAAGTCCGTGTGCCGCCACCATTAAACCTCACGTTGGTGAGGATTTTTTTATTTCTACCCATAATATTAAGGCTATAATAGTAATACTATAATATTTAATCTTTATTACTAAGAAAAATACTAAGAAAGATTAAGATTATAAAGTAAGAGATGTGACGTTATAAAATAAAGTCGATAGATAGGAGTGACTCGTATCTGTCGACTTTTTTGTGCTTTTGTATATATGGTATAATAATTTGTAGGGGAATGTTATATTCCATTGATAAATTAGGGTTAATATATTATATTAATACTAGAATGTAATTTGTTTTTGTGAAGGAGGATACAATCCTAATGGCAAAAGAAAAATTTGAACGTACGAAACCGCATGTTAACATCGGTACAATCGGTCACGTTGACCATGGTAAAACTACTTTGACTGCTGCAATCACAAAAGTA
>NZ_JAHABE010000023.1:0-10621 GCF_018376515.1 Veillonella sp. oral taxon 158
TTAGTACCTCGTGATTGATTGCGAATTTGATACTCTAATCTTATCACTTGTACTAATATGGATTTTTTATGTGTTCAATTTCAATTTACAACTAAGCATATTTTATCTTCTTATACATTTAAGATTTTATACCTTTATACCTTTTACTCTTATCTTCTTATACCCTTGTACCCTTATACTCTTATATAAAATATTAGCGTGTTATGAGTTGTTGATGTAATCTAAGTATCAATAAAAAATTTGAGTAAGTTTTAATATTTCGTATACATTTATACTAAAATTATATTTTTGTATCTAATATTTTTTTGATTAATTTTCTGAGTTTATTATTTTATTGTTGCTTTGATTTCGATCTTTGTTTCTGTTCTTATTTTCCTATTTCTTTTGTTTGTATTTTGAAATGTTTCACGTGAAACATTTTTATAAAAATAATATTCTGTTTTTATTAATAGAAAGAATTATTGTTTCACGTGAAACAATTATAATTGTAATCAAAATATATTATTAAGTTAGTTATTAACATATAAGCTAACTGATTCTGATCAGAAATTAAGTTTTAAAATGTAATTACATGTATAAATAGATTAATTTTTAAGAATTTGATTTGTAATTACCATAATTACAGTTGTTTTATGTTATAATGAAAAAGGAATATTTTGAACGAATATGCGAGGTGAATTAAGTGGGCAAAGTTATAGCTATTACTAATCAAAAAGGCGGTGTTGGTAAGACTACAACATCAGTAAATTTGAGTGCTTGTTTAGCTGATGCAGGTAAGAAAGTATTACTTGTTGATTTGGATCCGCAAGGTAATGCAAGCTCTGGTTTAGGCATTGAAAAGGATGATTTAGAACTCTGTGTACACGATGTTCTAATTGATGGTGAACCTATTGCTGATATTGTTCAGCCTACAATGCTTAAAAAGCTATTTGTGGCGCCTGCAACAATTCAATTAGCTGGTGCAGAAGTAGAGTTGGTTTCCGTTGTTTCACGTGAAACAATGTTGAAAAAAGCTTTGGCACCAGTGCGTGATGAATATGATTTTATTATCATCGATTGTCCGCCATCCCTTGGTTTGCTAACTTTAAATGCTTTTACAGCAGCAGATAGTGTATTGATTCCAATTCAAAGTGAATTCTACGCACTAGAAGGGGTAAGTCAGTTAGTTAAGACTATAACTATCGTACAGCAAACTTCTAATAAAGACCTTGAAATTGAAGGTGTATTGTTGACTATGTTTGATGGTCGTACAAATTTATCTATTCAAGTAGCTGATGAAGTTAAAAAGTTCTTTGGCAACAAAGTCTATAAGACTATTATTCCACGTAATGTACGTCTTAGCGAAGCTCCAAGTTATGGTGAACCTATTATCGTATATGATCCAAAATCCAAAGGTGCGGATGTATATACTAAATTAGCCAAAGAAGTTATTAAAGTATCTAAGTCTTAATAAATGCTATATGTAAGGTGAGAGAGGTTAGTTATATGCCTAGAGAAGTTAAAAGTAAAAAAAGCAAAGCGTCCGGATTGGGTAAGGGCCTTGGTAATTTGATGAAAGTTGACTCTGTAGAGTCTGTATTGCCTGAAAAGGAAATACATGAATTACCGATTTCCGAATTAGTTCCGAATGTAGATCAACCTCGTAAAAGTTTTGATGAAGATAGTTTAGCTACATTAGCTGAATCTATTAAAAATCTTGGTATTTTCCAACCAATCGTAGTACGTAAACAAAAGAATAAATACCAAATCGTAGCTGGTGAACGACGTTACCGCGCAGCTATTATTGCTGGTTTAGAAACAGTTCCAGTTATTGTAAAGAAATATAATACAGAAGAGATGACTGAAGTAGCCCTCGTTGAAAACTTGCAACGTGAAGGACTAGATCCAATTGAAGAAGCTTTGGCTTACCAAGGTTTAATGGATACGTACAAACAAACGCAAGAAATGATTTCTGCTCGTCTTGGCCGCAGTCGTTCTTATATTGCCAATATGGTTCGCCTTTTAAAACTTTGTGACTCTGTACAAAAAGACCTTATTGAAGGGGACTTAACAGTAGGTCAAGCTCGTCCATTGTTGGCACTTCGTAACGCAGCTCAACAAATCGAAGCAGCTGAACGCATTAAAGAGGGCGAATTAAGTGCTCGTCAAGCAGAAGCGCTTGTTAAGTCTATGCAAAATAAATCCCCTAAGACTAAAGCAAATAAACCTCAAAGTACGGCAGAAGTACGTGCCTTGATGGATCGTTTAAAATTAAGCTTAGGATCTCCTGTAAATATCAAGTTCCGTGCTGGTAAAAAGGTACAAGGCAAGATTGAAATTGCTTTCTCCTCGGAAGCCGAATTGGAAAGACTGATCGCATACATGGATGGTCAAGATCAAACTGAAGATACAGAAGTAATGGAGTTCCGCGTATAATATACTTTACATACTAAAATTAGCATTAGCCTATGTGAAATTAGTAATGACAAGTTGATAATATTTCTGTATAATGTAAATACAATTTACAATCCACGGTAAAAGCGTAGTCTACGGGCTGCGCTTTTACTGTATTTAAGGGTTTAGTAAAACAAAATGATTCTAACAAAAGAAAATAATTCTAGCACAAGAAAATAATTCTAGCACAAGAAAATAATTCTAGCACAAGAAAATAATTATAGTAAAAGAAAACAGTTTTAGTAATACTAGAAGGTTTTATAAGATATATACGTTAAGTTACAAGGATAGACTATGGAACAAACACCTAAAGCAAACCGCGTTCATATAGGTTTTTTTGGCCGTTGTAACGCTGGTAAGTCTACATTGATTAATATGTTAACTGATCAGCCTGTGTCTTTAGTATCTGATGTAGCAGGCACGACGACAGATCCTGTGAGCAAGTCTATGGAAATCTTGCCGCTCGGTCCTGTAGTTATTACTGACACAGCAGGTATTGATGATACAACTGAACTTGGTACATTGCGCATGGAAAAGACAGAAGAGGTTGTAAAAAAGATTAACCTTGCCGTCTATGTGCTTCGTACCGATGAAGAACCAACCTCTGATGACATGCATTGGTTAGGGCTTTTAAAACAAAATAATGTGCCTATTGCGTTATTCGTAAATGAAATAAACGATATAAACGAAATCAATACAGAGAATAAAGAAAAATTTGAATTAAATACAGCTAATACAGATAAAGTTGAATTAAGTACAGCTGATAAAGAAAAACTTGAATCAAATATATCTGCTTATATTAAATCTCATAAGGGGTTAAGTGATCTTGCTACCGTAATTGGTTCAGCTGATTTTACTTCTCATGAAAAACGGATTGAATTGTTAGATTTACTTGGCGGCTTAACTCCTCTTAATGTAGAAGGGGAGCAAACACTGTTACAAGGCCTGGTGGAAGAGGGGGATGCCATCATTCTTGTGTGTCCTATTGATAGTGCCGCGCCAAAGGGTCGTTTAATTTTGCCACAAGTTCAAACGATTCGTGAAATCTTAGATTACAAAGGATTAGCCTTGGTGTGTCAAACAGAAGAGTTGCCATCTATGATTAATTCTCTTAAACATCCACCTAAAATGGTTATCTGTGATTCTCAAGCCTTTGATCGTGTCGATGAATTGACACCGCATACAATTCCTTTGACCTCTTTTTCTATTTTGATGGCTCGCTTTAAAGGAAAATTACAGGACTTAGTAGCTGGTGTTAATGCTATTAAGAATTTGAAACCAGGTTCTAAGGTTCTTATTAGCGAAGGTTGTACACATCGTCGTCAATGTGATGATATTGGGACTGTAAAAATCCCTAATCTTCTTAAGAAGCAAGGTCATACGGATTTACAGCTGGAATTCACTAGTGGGGGAGCTTTCCCTAAAGATGTATCACAATATGATTTGATCATCCACTGTGGCGCTTGTATGCTCACACGCCGCGAAGTACTACGGCGTATTGAATGTGCTGTTGTACAAGGTACGCCAATCGTAAATTACGGTGTACTCATAGCGGCTCTACATGGTATACTAGAACGGGCAATAAGCCCATTTATTGACGAAATTAAAGGATAGATATAATTAATCTATAATTACGTATGTTAAATTAAATTGCATGCAGTCATTTAACTTTCACAATTAGAATGGTATAATTAAGTGTTGGAGTTTTGATGATTGTATAGGAAGGAATATACATGTTCGAATCGATTCAACCGTGGATTGGTATGGTAACTATCGTTCTTGTTATCGCTGTATTGGTGTATTGTGTAATCTTACACATTCGTCTAGGCAGCTTGAAAAAGAAATACGATTTCTTTATGCAAGGAGATAATGGTGCGAGCCTAGAGCGTAAATTATCTGTAGAGGTTAGCGAAATTCGCGATGCTGCGAAGGGCCTTGAGTCCTTGTTGACTGAGCAAGCGGCTATCCGCAATACGCAGAGCAATACGATACAAAAAATTGGCTTTATTAAATATAATGCCTTTGAAAATATCGGTAATGATCTGTCCTTTGCGCTTACATTGCTCGATGGCAACAATAACGGCATCTGTATTTCCAGTATTTACGGTCGTAGCGAATCCCGTATTTTTAGTAAACCAATTGTGAAAGGTAAAAGTCTTGTTAGTCTTTCACAAGAAGAATTAGAAAGTTTGAACGAAGCGTTGGGCGAACGTACTAATGAGGAAGCGTTAACGAGCGCCATCGTTTCTAAATAAGGAAGGTTTGTATTGAAAGTACCGGCATTTATTTCAAACAAAGTTGAAAGAAATGGTGACAACTGCATATTGACATTAACAACCAAGCAGGCGAAAATAGCAGCCATTGTTGGCTCTATCTTAATCATCGCGGCAGTAGTACTCGGCATTTGGGGCATCGTGCGCCAAGCTGAGGTGGTGCAATTACGTCAACAAACGCAATTGCAATCGGAACAGCTGAAATTGTTACAACAAAAAACAGAGGTTCTAGATAAAAAAATCCAAAACTTAAATCAAATTAGCGAAGAGAATAAGCAAATGCTAAAAGGCGCTGAATCTGGTACACCGGCTCAAGGTGGTGGGGATGGCAGCGACCCAAAGGCGGTAGCCGCTGATGAAAGCGAAGTAAAGACGCTAACAGCGGCACAATTATCAGCTCGCTTGTCTAAAATGGATAAAGACGCACAAAAATTGCTCGTTAGCTTCTATACGATGCGCAACATCCTTCGCGATGGTGGTGCGCAAGACTTGATGGCATTGCAATCTATCAACTTCTCTGCTGGTTCTGGTGGTGCTGTGAATAGTACGACACCAAGCATCTGGCCGAGCAAGGGCGTTATTACATCTCCATTTGGTAGCCGCGTAGACCCTGTGACAGGTGCTATTGGTGCGTTCCATGAAGGTATCGACATCGCGGATGACTATGGTTCACAAATCGTGGCGACCGCAGCTGGTGTAGTTACGTTCGCTGGTTATACTGACGGTGGTTATGGTAACCTCGTTGAAATCGATCACGGCAATGGCTTCGTAACTCGTTATGGACATAACAGTGCTGTACTTGTGACGGTAGGTATGAGTGTAAAACAAGGCCAAACTATCGCCTTGATGGGTAGTACTGGTAAAAGTACAGGTGCTCACGTTCACTACGAGGTACGTTTAAATAGCGCTCCTGTAGACCCTATGATTTTCTTGCCAATTAGTAACTAATCGTTACATTATTTAGGACTCGACGATGATGTAATTTTCTAATTGTTGAGTAAATAATCTAATAGACTTAATAAAAAAGAACTTGTTATAAGTGAACCGACCCCTTAATGTTAGACCAAAAATCTTAACGTTAAGGAGGTCGGTTTTTCTATGGCAAAATATAGCCTTATATTTAAATTAAAAGTCGTTACCGCATATCTAAACGGCGAAGGTGGATATGAGTATTTAACTAAGAAATATGGTGTAAAGACTACATCGCAAGTTCGTCGTTGGATTAGTGCATTTAAAGAATTTGGTAAAGATGGTTTGTGTCGAAAGCGAAATAATACAAGATATACTTCAGAATTTAAGCTAGCTGTGGTAGAGTCATACTTAACTAGTGAATTATCGTATCGGCAAATTGCATTACAATATGGGCTGAATAATCCTTCATTAATAGCTCGCTGGAAATCGGATTTTATGAAATATGGGACCAATGCTTTTGTCGAGCGACCGAAAGGACGAATACCTACCATGAGTCGAACAGATGAAAAAGCAAAGATTACCACACATACTAAATCACGTAACCAAAAGAAGAAAAAAGAATTAACACCAGAGCAAGCTCGTATTTTAGAATTGGAAAAACAATTACGCTACGCTCAAATAGAGAATGCCTATTTAAAAGAATTGAGGAGATTGCGCCTCGAGGACGCTCGAAAAATGAAAGAACAGCAAGAATCATTAGCAGTCTCCGAAGAGAATTCAAACTAACTGAGATTCTTGCTGCCTTACGTTTTCCAAAAGCAACATATATGTACTGGCAACAGCGCTTTGACCGAGTAGATCCAGATCTACAAATACGAATAGCTATTGAAGATATTCGTAAGGACCATCCCAACTATGGATATAGAAGATTGTTACCTTTGTTGCGATCACGAGGTATTGTTGTTAATAAGAAACGATTGCAACGAATTATGCAAAAGTTCAATCTGCAAGTAATAGCATTCTCCCGTAAGAGCCGAAAATATAACTCATATAAAGGCGTTAAAGGACGGATTGCACCTAATCGCATTAAGCGTAGATTCTATTGCAGTCAACCACATCAAAAAATTACTACAGATACAACTGAATTTAAGTATTATGAACTAGATGCAAACGGTGCTTTGAAAGTTGGAAAACTATACTTAGATCCATTTATGGATTTATATAATCTTGAAATTATTAGTTTTAGTATAAGTCCTACACCATCGGCTGAGTCTATACTTTCAGCACAACAACAGGCGATTGAAAAGACTGCCGATGCTAAGTATCGACGGACATTTCATTCTGACCGTGGTTGGGGTTACCAAATGAAAGCGTATCAACATAATTTAAAAGTGCATAATATATTCCAAAGTATGTCTAGAAAAGGTAATTGTCTCGACAATTCACCAATGGAAAATTTCTTTGCCATCTTAAAACAAGAGCTGTATTATGGCAATACTTTTCATAGCTATGATGAGTTAAAAACGGCGATTGAAAACTATATTATGTATTACAATACTAAACGAATTAAGGAAAGATTGAATTGGCTAAGTCCAATTGACTATCGTTTAGCTACTACTGCAGCATAAAAAATTCCGAGCAACCAGTTTAGGTTACTCGGAAATAAAAGTCTAACTTTTTGGGGTCACTACAAAGTGCAAATGCACTATAGCAAGTTCTTTTTCTTTCTTTTTGCATATATATATTGTAAAATAAAAGTATATGAACGGAGGTATATCTATGAAGGCCTATGTACAAGTTTATACCGGCGAAGGCAAGGGCAAAACGACCGCTGCTATCGGTCTAGCAATCCGTGCCATCGGCGCTGGCAAGAAAGTCCTCTTTTTGCAATTTATGAAATCTAAAGTATATAGTGAACATACTATTTTACCTACCTTAACTAATTTAACGTTAGAAACTGTGGGCAAGCCATTCTTTATCATAAAAGAAGGGATGAAGAGCAAGGACGAACTCGCTAAATGGGGCGATGAAGTCGTTGTCTTTGAATCTGGCAATCCCCCTAAGGATTATGTAGCACTCATTGAAAAAGGCTACGAACGTGCTCTAGTTGCCATCGGCAGTGGTGATTACGATCTCGTCGTTCTTGATGAGTACAACATGGCACTCTTCTTTGAACTCATTACATGGGATAAAACAAAGGCGTTGCTCGATGCTCGTCATCCAGAAACGGAACTCGTATTTACGGGCCGTGGGGCTCCTCAAGAATTGATCGATGAGGCAGACCTTGTAACGGAAATGAAAGAGGTTAAACATTACTACCTTCAAGGCGTAATGGCTCGAAAAGGTATTGAAAACTAATCATAGGAACACCTAAGGAGGTGATGTGGTTGAGTACAGTGGCTATTGTGGCCCTCGTTATCGTGGCCATCATTGCAGCACTCATCTTGATTATCCTACTGACACCAATCACATATAGCATCGAAGTTGACGGTCGCACGCCTTATCGTGGCGAGGTGCGCGTTAAATGGCTATGGCGTGTATTTTCACTTCATTTAGCATACTTACAGGGCAAACCATTTTTTAAGGAATTATACGTTTTGGGCATGCTCAAGATAGGTCCTGTGAAAGACTATGAAGAATGGCTTGAAAATCGCGTTGACGAAGAATACCAAAAAGTAATGGATGATGATGATATGTCACAAGCAGAGGCTTTTGCTAAAGCTATGCAAGGGGGCGGACAAGGTCCTTCTGCAAGCTCTAATGGCACTAGTTTTGAAGATTTGAAGAGCTCTCAAGGTTCTACTACAACCTTTGGTGACGAAGAATCACCAGGGGCGGGTAGCTCCCAAAATCCAAATGAGCGCGTTGAACGTCCTGCACCAGGTTCTAAAGATATGGATGCACAGGCTCGTGCTGATCGATATGACTCCATTCAGCAAGATCCAACGGCCCATATTCAAGACGATGACGAAGTGGTAAGTCGCGTTACTTTCAACAGTGACGGTTCCATCAAGGAAAAGGTATTTACGAAGGTAAATGATATCAAAACAACTGTGAAAAGTCGTTTTGCAAAGCCAGATCCAAACGATCCGGTAGCATCATTCAAGTCTGAAATTCCTACATTCTGGTTCATGAAACATGTACGAAATACAGAATTGTGGCGTCAGCTATTCCTTGTGTCAAAACGATGTTATGACCACTCTAAACCACGGGATGTGGCCATAGAAGGTCGATTTGGTATCGGTGACCCATATCGCATGGGGATTATTGCATCTATGTTGTACAGCATTTGGCCTGAACAAGCTGAGAATATTGAACTAGATTATGTGAACTGGGCCGGCGAAGGTAGCGGTCACATCAAAGGGCGCATAATTCTCGCTGTATTAGCTTGGCATGGTACTAGATTCTTGGTATCTAAACCAATGCGTTCCCTATTGGGTGAAAGCGCTCGCGTCTTCTGGATTAAACGGAAAGAAGCAAAACAGTTAGAAAAGCTGAAAGCCGCACAAGGCCAAACAGCATAAGGATATATTAAGTCAAACTAAGTAAATGAGCTGTATTAAGACAATATATAAGGTCTACAAATAATGTATATGTCATATAGAAGTAAATACATAGTATGAAAACCTAAGTATTGAACGTACAGCAATGATACTTTCACAAAAAGCGGAGGTACTGTGATGGAAAACAGTAATGTAAAAGAGAATTTGGAAGTCCTATTCGAGAAATTCAGAAATATGATCAAAGTGGAAACGGTAGTAGGCGAAGCTGTACAAATCGGCGATACTACGCTCGTTCCATTCGTTGACGTAACATTTGGTTTCGGTACTGGTACAAACCACAACACGGCGAACAAAAACCACGAATGTGGCGGCGGTGGCGGCGGTGCCAAAATGGAACCAAGCGCTATCCTTGTTATCAAAGGGGACCGCATTGAGTTGTTCAACATTAAGGGCAACCCTTACAGCAGCAGCTTTGATCGTCTCATCGGTTTGGTACCTGACCTCGTGTCCAAATTGAAATCCGATAAATACATCTATATTAACGATGAACAATAATTCGTTACTGAATTATAAATAATTGGTGAAAGCCTCAATACCCACATGTGTGTTCTGAATATGTCCGTCATGACTGCCCTAAGGGCTTCAGAGCATACCTGTGGGTATTGTTTTAATTTCTATAGACATTCATAAGCATTTCATAGGGCTTTATTATGCTATGTAACAGAGTCTTGTGAAAGTTAGCGAGATTTGATATAGTAAAAATAGTACACTATTGGATTGTATAGTGACACTTTTAATCGAGGAGGATTTCAGATGAAATTATCTAAAAAATTGACTACCTTAGCTATCGTTGGTGCTATCTCTGCTACTGCTGCAGTAGCAAGTGCTGCTAACATTGGCTTAGTAAATATGAGCCAAGTAGTAAATAGCTACCCTGGCTACGGTGCATTAGATATGAAAATGCAACAAGTAGACGCTCAATACCGTCCACAAATTGAGAAAAAAGTACAAGAAATTGAAAAAATTCAAGACTCTGCACAAGCAGAAGCTGAATTCAACAAAACTGTAGCTCCATTGCTTCAAAAAGAAAACGAAGAAATCAACAAAATTGCTCAACCTATGATGCAAGCAATTCACAACGCTGTTGAATCTATTCGCGTTGAAAAACAAATGGACGTAGTATTGGATGATCCGTACACAATCCGTGCGGCTGACGCTAACAGCAAAATCGAAAACATTACTAACGAAGTAATTAGCCGTCTTAAAAAATAATACATATAAAAATTGACCTCTAGTTGAGAAATTAACTAGAGGTCTTTTACTTTAAAGGACTTTTTTATTTATATAGCGAATTATAAACATTAAAAGCGTTATACATTTTATTGCAATTATAGCATTATAGGCTTATAGGACAAAAAGTGTGTGTGAAAACCCTTATAACACTAGATATTTACTAGTGTTATAAGGGTTTAATCTTTTTCTGGAGAAGTTTGAGGGTGG
>NZ_JAHABE010000024.1:0-9251 GCF_018376515.1 Veillonella sp. oral taxon 158
CGAATCATAAAACCACCCGCTATGCGGGTGCGGCAACGAAAGTTATACAAAAAAATCACCTTGCTTAAGTATAATGTAGGTGTTCAAGCCGCATTATATGCAAAAGAAAGGTGATTTTATATGGCAACAAAGACATAGAGCCTTGTGCACACAAAATGGTTATGCAAATACCACATAGTATTTACACCTAAGTATAGACGTAAAGTTATATATAATCAATACAGAAATAGTTTACGTGAAATATTGAGACGTTTATGTGAATATAAGGGCGTCAAGATTATTGAGGGGGAGCTTATGGCGGATCATATGCACATGCTAGTATTAATCCCACCTAAAATAGCAGTTTCATCTTTTATGGGATATTTAAAAGGTAAAAGTGCACTAATGATATTCGATAAACACGCAAACTTAAAGTATAAATTTGGAAATAGACACTTTTGGCCCGAGGGGTATTATGTAAGTACGGTAGGTTTAAATGAAGTAACCGTAAAAAAATATATACGTGAGCAAGAGTTACATGACCAAATGAAAGATAAACTTAGTGTAAAAGAATATGAGGACCCTTTTAAGGGGAGCAAGTAATACATATCCCCTTTAAGGGGACCGTTACGAGTCAATGGCTATGCGGCTTGAACGTAGTGAAAGCCAGCGCCTCTAGATGCTGGCCTAGTACTACGGGCTTATAGCCCGTGAGCAAACCACCCGTTTTACGGGTGGTTCTGATATTAAAATTAAAATTTTGGATTTTTATATGAGTAATATTTTCCTTATTTCTCTTGTTATATTATAGGTGTAGAGTTATCGTTTATCCCAGTTTGTTGTTAAGTGAGGTGGCATGTATGGATATTTTAGTTAGATCTCAGTTTAATCGTGTTGTTCAATCGTATATAGGCAAGCATATCATGAGAGTTGTGCCTAGCGAGTGCATAAAGCAATCTTAGAAATACAACTAGATACTGACTTTCACTATCATCGGCCGAATATGTTCACTAGAATGGGCGGAGCGATGATACTTGGGCAGGTAAAATAAACATTTGTAGTGATATATTGATGGAAAAGTTATATTTTCTTTTGGCAAAGAGAAGTGAATGGTTTAGAGAGTTAGTATGAGTATTGAAGAGCTCAAAGAATTTTTGCACCAAATTGGTGTACCTAAAAGTTCATATAACATTGATAGTGAGGGAACCGTCATTACCCCTGGGACTATTATTATAGAGCGAGTTTCCAATAGATTTTCTGTATACTGGACAGAACGTAATGAAGTATACGAACAACGTTATTTTGAAGATGAGGCTGAAGCTGTTTCATATTTTCTATTTTTGCTTGAAGGTAGCTCCAATACATATCGTAAATATGTCTTGTAGCATTAGTTTTACCTATGCATCATAGTTATTTTTAAATTTTTCATGAATGTGTTATTGTTATATTTATAATGAGTTAAATGCAATTTATGTCGTTGAGCGGTATAGGGTGCAATCAAATACATTACGTATATTGTTATTAGTGTTAATAGAATAGTGAAATGTATTAGCCCACAGCGTGCTAGTATGTTTCTTTGGAAATGAATATGGTTCAATCAATAGAGCGTGGTATTGAGATACTCAGATTGTTAGAGGCGGGCCCACTTGGGGTGACTGAGTTGGCAAATGCGACGGCGTTGCCGAAGACGACGGTCCATCGGTTGCTTAAGACCTTTGAGGCCCACCATTGGGTTGAGTTCAATAGGGACAAGAAGTATCAGTTGTCTTGGGGCGTTTTGCCTATGGCAAAGTCCTTCCTTGCGTCTTTGGATGTGCGTGCCATTGCGCAGCCATACATGGTGGCTATCCGCGATCAGTTGCAGCAGTCCGTGAATTTGTTCTTGGCGCAGGGCGATTATCGCATCTGTATTGAGCGCGTTGCGGCGGACAAGCCATTGCGTAACGATATCAAGATCGGCACGGTGTACCCTATCTTTAAAGGGGCGGCGGGCAAGATTTTTGGAGCCTATCTAGGGGATTTCAAGGATACTGATATGAGTGCTAGTGAAAGCGCCCAAATTCGTCACGATGGTTACGTGGTAACACGAGGCAATCGCGTGCCTGATGCGGCATCGATAGCGGTTCCTATCTTCTCCTTTGGCAATAAGCTAGAGGCGGTGATGACTATCTCTGGTCCTATAGGGGACTACACGGAAGAACGCGTCAATGAGTATCTATCTGTCATGATGGTATTAGGTCAAACCATTTCTAAACAAATGGGGGCAACCTTGTAAATTTTTTGTCCGATATTCGGAATGGTGTTCCATAATACGGAACATTTATATCTGTTGTTATAGATAGGCTTGTATTTGTAGTTATAGTTAGGTTTTTATAGTGTGTATGTTGGAGGTAGAAATGAGTCAGCTTTTACAAGAGATTGAAGCATTAAGACAGCCCATGAAGGAGTTGAACGATTTCATCTTCGATCATCCTGAGCTCGGGAACGAAGAGTTTCAAGCCCATGAGTTGTTGACGAATTTATTGGAGAAGGAAGGTTTCACCGTAGACCGTGAGGTGAGTGGGCTCAAAACGGCGTTCAGAGCGGTGTACCATGTAAACGGTGGCGGCCCTAAGATTGGTTTGCTTTGCGAGTACGATGCCCTTGAGGGCTTGGGCCATGCGTGTGGTCACAATTTACAAGGTCCATCCATCTGTACGGCGGCAATTGCTTTGAAACGTACGTTAAAGGCGCCTTGCACATTGGTTGTGTACGGTACGCCTGCAGAGGAAACGGCTAGTGGCAAGCTCGTTATGGCTCGCGAAGGCGTATTTGACGATTTAGACCTAGCTTTCATGATGCATGGCAGCGATACGACGACGGTAGACGGCAAGTCTTTGGCATTGAATCTCGTGAATATCAAGTTCCACGGCAAGTCTGCTCACGCGGCGATTGCTCCAGAGAAGGGCATCAGCGCTCTTGATGCGGTATTGTTGTTCTTTAACGGCATGGAGTACTTGCGCGAGCATGTGCCGACTGAGGTTCGCATGCACGGTATCATAACTGACGGCGGCAAGGCGGCGAATATCGTTCCAGATTATGCGTGTACCCAATGGTATATTCGTTCTTCCAGTCGCATTCGTCTCGACGAGGTTGTGGCTCGTGTGAAAGACGTGGCCCAAGGGGCGGCGTTACAGGTGGGCGCTACCATGGAATGGGAAGAGGTTAAGGCATACGACAACAAAGTCAATGTACAAACCTTGAACGATATACTTTTAAAAAATGCAGAAAAAGTAGGAGCCCCAGAGATTTCTGAGCCTCGTAAGGTGACGGGATCTACCGATTTCTCTAGCGTGACGTTCCGTGTACCAGGTGCTTGTTTGCGCGTGAAATTCGTAGGCAAGGGCGTAACTAGTCATTCTCAAGAATGGTTAGATAATGGTAAAAGCCAGCTCGCAGAGGACGCTATCATGTATGGCGCGAAGGGCATTGCTTTATCTGTTGAGGAAATCCTTGAAACACCAGGCTTGCTAGAAACAATCAAAGAGGATTTCAAACAAGCGAAGGAAAACTTCTAAGTATTGTGTTGTAAATGGAGGGACACTGTATGAATTTGTTAGTTTGTTTATTGGTCATCGCCATTACGGGGACGCTTGTTATTAAGAAATTTAAAGCGCAAACCGTATTGTTGTTAGGCGGTCTTATTATGATGTTTGCAGCGTACTTGTTAGGCTACACAACATCTTTCGTAGAAGCGAAGAAGTCCACAGGGGTTCTTTTCTTTGATGCTTTTGAATTTATTAACATTACAACTGCTAAAGATGCGGCAAACCTTGGTCTCATGATTATGACTTGTACTGGTTTCGCCAAGTACATGGACCACATCGGTGCCAGCTCTCGCCTCGTTGTAACGGCCATTAAACCGCTTGGTAAAATGAAATCTGCGTACCTAGTAATGGCGCTTACATTTATTTTAAATATGTTCATGTCCTTAGTCATTCCAAGTGCGTCTGGCCTTGCGATGCTCATGATGGTGACAATCTTCCCAATCCTTGTGCGCTTAGGTGTTAGCCCTGTCGGTGCGGCGGCGGCTGTTGCGACAGGTCACTTGCTCGACATCGGTCCTGCCTCTGCAACAACGTTGCTCGTATCCAAAACAGTGAACATGCCTATTCATGAGTACTTCGTTGGGTACCAGTTGAAAGTATATATTATCTGTGGCTTGATGGCGGCTATTACTCACTTTATTTGGCAAAAATACATGGATAAGAAATCTGGTCACATCCCAACAGAATACGTAGAAGCTCATAAAACGGACGAGCTTGAAGTGGGGCCATTGGCGTATATCTTCTTGCCATTACTGCCATTGATCTTCATCCTTGGCTTCAGCGAATACGGTATTAAAGGCGTTAAAATGAACGTAAACCTTGCGATGTTCCTCAGCTTGTTCATCGCTATGGGCTGCGAACTCATTCGTCATCGCGACTTCCGCAAAATGGCGGCTAGTATCCAAACCTTCTTCAAAGGCATGGGCGACCAATTTGCAAACACTGTAACATTGATCGTTGCTGGTGAAACATTCGCTTTCGGTTTGACTTCCCTAGGCATCGTAAAAGAATTCGTTGCCGCTATTCAAGGCCTTGCCATCTCTGCTGACGTAGTAGGCGTTATCGTGTCTGGTATCATCATGGGTCTCAGCGTAGTAATGGGCTCTGGTGTTGCATCTATGTTCGCCTTTGCTCCACTAGTTCCAAACTTTGCAGCTGACCTAGGCGGTAATGCAACAACAATCCTTCTTGGCATGCAAAATGCAGCTAGCGTAGGCCGTCTACTTAGCCCAATCAGTGCTGTTATGATCGCCGTAGCTGGTATCGCAAACATCTCTAGCTTCGAACTCGTAAAACGTACAAGCGTACCTGTTATCGTTACTTTCATTACGAGTACAATTGCTATCTGGATTATTCACTAATTTGAAGCTAGTAATTACTAATTTGAAGCTAGTAATTTACAATTAAATAAGAAAATAGCTAGAGGCTCTACCTTAACTGGTAGAGCCTTTATTGATAGTTAAAAGAGTATTTTTGAATTTAAAATGAATAAATAATGAAAGTTTATCAAAGTTAATCATTGAAATAAAAATAAGCTAAGCTTATAATTGTAGTATATTGTGAATTTTAGGGTACTATTGTTTTTTGTAT
Organism: Veillonella sp. oral taxon 158; assembly: GCF_018376515.1. Classification (NCBI taxonomy): domain Bacteria; kingdom Bacillati; phylum Bacillota; class Negativicutes; order Veillonellales; family Veillonellaceae; genus Veillonella; species Veillonella sp. oral taxon 158. The sequence goes on from NZ_JAHABE010000024.1 coordinate 5,157, forward strand.
GTTTATAGTTAGTTAGACCATACTATAAGGGATTGTATGGCTAATGTTTACTATGAATTCAGGGGAGTAATCATGAATAAGAAGTTGTTAGTATTAGCTGGGATTATGTCTGTGTTGAGCATTAACGTGATGGCAGAAGCAGATATGAGAACTATTGTAGGTAGTCTTAATAATATTACGGTAGACGAAACTGAAAACGAGAATGGCCAAAAGAGTTATACTGTTGGATTGAGCGAAGATGTTCAAGGTCTTCGCTCCATTGAGGTGTCAGATAATCCAGCTGGACGCGATAAATATGTTGAAATTAATGGTAATGAAATCAAAGTATCTCATACTGATGGCGTCAAATATTCTAGCTTAACCTTAGATGGATTAGTTGTTGAAAGCCATACAGATCAGATTAATAGAACAACGTATGGCCCTAATGGCATTGTTATTGAAAAAGCCGATGGGGACAATAATCCTGTTACTATCGTTTCTTTAACAGACAATGGCCTCAATAACGGTAACCATAAGATCGTGAATGTGTCCAAGGGCGAGGTTTCTAAGACGTCTACTGACGCTATCAACGGTAGTCAGTTGCACGAAGTGAAAACGCAGGTAGATAATAATACGAATCGCATTTCTACGCTCGAAAATAACACGGCTAACATTGGTGACAAGGTGCTCAACAACGCCAAGTCCTATACGGATCGTCAGGTGTCCAAGGTGGGGGCTGCCTCTGCGGCGTTAGCGGGCCTCCATTATCTCGACTACAATCCAAACGATAAATGGTCCTTTGCCACTAGCTTGGGCCACTATAAACACTCCACTGCTGGTGCTATCGGTGCATCCTATCAGCCGAACGAAAACTCCATGGTTCACGCTGGCGTTACCGTTGGTGGTGAAAGCATGTTTAACATCGGTGCTTCTTTCAAAGTGGGCGAACAAGATCCGACACTCAAAACAAGCCGCTTTGAAATGGCGAAACAAATCAAAGACCTACAAGCTGACAATGCATCACTACGCGCAGACAACGAAGAACTACGCGCTGAAGTAAACGAAATTAAAGCAGCATTACAAAAATTACAATAAGCATAAATAGGCACGTTCTCGAGGATATAGTATACTTATACTAATGTGAGAACGTGCCTATTATTGTTTGAGAGGTGTTGTATGAAACTAAAAAGTATTTTGTTGAGCTTAGCTGTGACAGTAGCTTTCACCATGCCTATTGATGCGGCGCAATATACTGTTCCTGAAGGACAGCCGCCTGTACCAGGGGCCGACGCAAGTATTCCAGATAATGCATATCAGAACTATCGTTATGATAAGACTCGTAATATTCTCACTACTGATCACATTAAGAAATTAGAAGATTATAATAATAGGATTGATGATGAGGTTCTTAAGAAGAAAGTTACTGCAGAGCAAGCAGCGCAATTAAAAAAGGCCTATGCGAAGTATTTGGAGTTAATTACCCATGAATCCACCGTAATTTTATTGCACGAAGGTGATTATAAGGCTAAAGTGACATTGCCTATTTCAGTGGTAGAAAGTTATTTTGTGGACCTGGATAAGAAGGGTAAAGGCTTGTATGTTTTTGATCGTCATGCTATTGCGGGGCTAGTAGGTGCTAATGAGCAAGTTGAAGATTCAGGTTTTAATAAAAAGGCTCAACGGCAAGGGGAATTTATGTATTCGGGCATTAGTAAAGGCTACTGGGGAATAAGAGAGCAATATGAGAATGGAAATCTACCTGTAATGTATGCTGCCGTTACTTTCGATAAATACCCAAATCAGACGTATATGGCATTTTTAGGCAATAAGAATCAGCCCGTTACAAAAAAGTTAGAATCTACAATGGCTAATTTTGTAATTCCTTCTATTCAATCATTAGAGAATTTAGATAATACTAGTGATGCTATTACATGGGACAATCTGACTTATCGACTACCTAAGGGAATGACTTTAGATATTGTGGATAAAAGCGATGATTTTCAAGGTCGCGTATATGTTGGAGACGGTATGAAACTCGTCGTTGCACGAAGTTCTTTAGTTAGTAAAGAAGAGCCTATACGTTTGTATAGCCAGACTGTTTTTGATCATTTTTTCTATAAAAAAAATCCAACATTATTGAAAGATATACCTCTTCAAGTAGCTTTAGTATGGAATAATGGTGTTCCTTCTTATCTTCTAGATCAATATAATCCAGGTAAGAAATCTCGTATTTACCATCTAATAAAAGATGATAAGTATGAATATTATATGTTCCTTACCTATGAAGATGGTAAAAATAAGTATAGTCATATTGAACTACGCAATATAATGGAATATTTAGACTTTGGAAATGCGAAGCAACTAAGACAAGTTAGGAATAAAAGACTGGAGAAATAAGAAAAAGACCGTACCTTTTGGTGCGGTCTTTATGGTATTGCCTCTGGAGCACTGGTAGCCCTTATTTGCCTTACAAAAAGCAAATAGCCCTCCGTTACCGCATGGTAGCTAAGTAAACAGAAAGGCCATTTCCTAAGTATTTTGATTTTCGAGATGCGCCCGACGTTTCCACTCGTCTGGCTATCTTCTTATATTATAGGGACAAAGTAGTATATCGTCAAATTGTGATAAATGAGTATCATTGTATCAGATTTATGTAGATAATTGATATTACATATAATGTATAATAAGTATAGTTTATATCATAGTTTATGAGGCTTAAGGAGAGATATATGTTAAAGCGATTTTTTATGATGATGGCGCTGACGCTAGTTTTCACCATGCCTAGCCAAGCGATTTCGATACAGGAGCTCAAGTCATCACCGCAGTTTAAGGTGGTTAATGAGGTAACACCTGATGTTCCCAATGCTAATGAGCATACTACGTGGTATTTAGACACGAGTTCTATCGAGGTGCTAGAGTACGCGCCGCCTGTGTATAAGATCAAGGCCACTGTGTACAATGCGTATCAGTCGCCGCGGAAAAATACCATTTTTAGCGATGCCTGGATTGTGTCCTATGATACTCGTTTGTCGCTAGCGAGTCAGGTATATCGCGCGAAACAAGCGGGTGCTTCGTTGACGACGGTTATTGATGCGGCACAAACGAAAACAGGTATGACGGGCTCCGAGGAACCATTGGGGAAATTCTCCTTTGATGGACAGTCGCTGCCGGTTCAGGTGAAATCCTCAACTCGTGCTATTGTGCGCACGGCGCCTAATACGACGCGTTATGATATAGCAGATACGTTATTCTATGAGGCGTATCGTATGCATTTTGAAGATGTGGTGGTGAAATGAGACTCATAATGAAAGTACTATATATAGCAATGGCATTGGCGCTATCTTGTGTGGTGCCTGCGCACAGCATGTCCATGCAGGAATTACAAAACACCAGCCGCTTTGAAATGCTTCATGGCTTTGGTGAAAGTGGCAATGGTGATGGTACCTATATAGATAAGAATTCCATCAAGGCCTCTAACGGGCCGAATGGAAGCAAGCAAATTGCCCTCACACAGTATGTACTCATGCCTGCTGGTGATGTGATTCAGGAAAAGCAGGTTCTATATACCTTTGATACAAAGCAGTCCTTTGCTAGTCTTATCAAGAAGCTAGAGTCCCATCAATTAGGATCCTATAAAGACCTATGGCTGCTTAAACAAAAGAACTCAGGTATCACATCTAGTGTTGTTGATTTCAAAGAATATCATATAGATGGGAACCGGTATGATACACAAAGCGAAGCGCGAGACAGACGAATGGCAACTGCCCCTGTAGACTTTGGATTCGCAGGATACCTATTGGCGAACCGTTTATATGAACGTGTGTATGGCGCGCAATTCGATGATATCGTTGTAAAATAAGAAAAACTCCTATTGGCTTAACCGATAGGGGTTTTGTATTTATCTATATATTTCTATTATTCGTTCCTTATTGTATCGTATATTAGTTCGTTCTATAATAGACTTAGGATAGTCAGATGAGGTTGGGCCTCTCTTCGTCATCGAAGGGAGGGATAAGCCTATGAGTGATTATGAATTAATCATGCTCTTATTACAGGTAATAACTGTGGTTATTGCCTTTGGGGCATTAATAGCGCTTATTTGTCTCACAAAAGACA
>NZ_JAHABE010000025.1:0-6332 GCF_018376515.1 Veillonella sp. oral taxon 158
ATTATGAATTAATCATGCTCTTATTACAGGTAATAACTGTGGTTATTGCCTTTGGGGCATTAATAGCGCTTATTTGTCTCACAAAAGACAAATAGCCCTTCATTTCCACTAATCTGGAGATTAGTATAAAACGAAAAGGCCATTTCTCAAAATCTTATGTTTTTCGAGATGCGCCTGACGTTACGACTCGTCTGACTATCTTCTTATATTATAATAAGGTTATTATATATCGTCAAATTATGATGAATGTGTGTATAGCACACAATTGGATGATGTGGTTGTAACATAAGAAAAACTCCTATTGGCTTTCACCGATAGGAGCTTTCTCTTTTATGTGCACTTTTGTGTGCTCTTTTAGAATATTCTTTTACATTATTCCTTTAAATGATCAGGAATTGCCGGTGGAGCCGGTGGTTTACCCATGGATCTTTCAATGAACACCACAGCCACAAAGACTATGAGGCTGACGATGGAACCGAAGATGATGGACATAATACCGTATGGGTTGCCCACGAATTCCCAGTACACGCCTGCGATAGAGCCGAGGACGATGGACCAAATGCCAGCGCCTGCTGTTGCATTTTTCCATGTGAGTCCAAGTAGGAATGCGGCGAATGGGCCAGCGGATCTCATGGTGAAAGCAAATACGAGCATCGGAATGATGGCTTTGCTTACAAGGGAGATAACGATGGCGATAATGCCGAGGAATAGCACGCATAGACGGCTATATCTAGTGAGCTGAGCATCGGTGAGGCTTTTACCAAAATGATATTCCACAATATCCTTGGTAAATACAGTAGCAGCGCCTAATAGGTCGCCTGCGCCTGATGAAAGCGTGGCCGATACGACAGCGGCCATAACGAAGCCAGCCATTACTGGAGGCATGAGGTTAAGTGCTACCGTTGCCACCGCATTATTCGCTTCGATGTTCGGGAACTCAGCCAATGCTACGAGGCCCAATACGGCAGGAACGAAGGCAAATAGAGCCATGATAATACCACAAATGATGGAACCAAGAACGGCTGTTTTTTCGTCCTTCGCGGCGAAGTACCGTTGTACGGACTCTTGACCGGTGGAGAAGGTCATGAAGTACATGATAATAAGGCCGATGATGGTTTTCCAACCAACCTTAGTGAAGCCGAGCTGCTCAGGTGGTAATTTTGTCACTACCGATTCCCAACCGCCCACATTGTGCAATACGAACGGCACAGCGAGGGAGAAGCCTCCAACAAGAACGAAGAAATGGATAACGTCCGTCATTGTTACGCTCCACATGCCGCCGGACATGGTGTAAATTACGAGAACCGCACCGCAGATGAGGATGGCAAGTTCTGTTGAAAGCCCAGTGAGAACGCTAATAATAGTTGCTGTCGCTGTAATCTGTACGCCGGCTAATGTAATCGTTGCTAGCATGGACAAAATAGACGTAATTAAATGGCTAGAGCCACCGAAGCGACGACCGATGATCTCTGGCACTGTTGTTGCCATGGCACGACGTAAAAGCGGTGCGATGAAAGCAACGAGAATAACCCCAATCCCTGCAGAGACTACGTACCAACCTGCAGATAAACCCCAAGAACCATACGCTTTTGCTGCTACACCAACGGTACTCCCGCCACCGATCTCCGTAGCTGCTAACGTGCCTGCCGTCATAAGAACCCCAATACGACGACCTGCGAGTAGATAGTCAGTACTATCTTTTACACGAATATGACAATACACGCCGACCAATAAATTCAGTAATAAATAGGCACAAACAATGACCCATATAATAGTTAAAGAATCCATATGCCACCTCCTAAACTACAAACTAGTTAGAGACACATACTAAATCACCCTTACCTACTTGTGGTGCGTACGCAAGTATAGCTTTATTATCCCTAAAAACTGGGGAAATTACAACGAGGAGTTTCTTGGCGCGTTGGAGAATGTATATATAGTAGGAGTAAAAAATAGCCCGTAAATAACGGGCGTTTTCTATGTATTTCTTTGGAGCACTTGTGGCGCTTATTTGTCTCACAAAAGACAAATAGCCCTTCATTTCCACTAATCTGGAGATTAGTATAAAACGAAAAGGCCATTTCTTCATGTTTTTATGTAACTAGAGATGAGCCTGACGCAGCTACTCGTCTGACTATCTACCTATATTATAGGGATAAAGATGTATATCGTCAAATGGAGATAAATCTTATATATTAATTTGAGATAACTTCTATACAATCTAAAATATAAATGATAAATAATAGGCACGAAATTGAATATGGATTGAAATATTAACTCAATAAGAACTCTAGTGTTAAAGTTTTTATGGTATTAGATAGGAGAGAGGCAATGAGTATACTCAAGTACATCAAAATTATATTAGTGCTTTTGTTTAAGGCTTATCTTGTTTATCTATGGGTTAACTCTGTAGAGACCTTTACTCAGCTACTCTATTATATTTATGTATTGAAAGTATCTTCATTGGAGCAGTTCGGCCTATTTCTATTCTTTCTCTTTGGTAATATATGTTGTATTCTGTGGCTTGTTTTATGGTGTAAGCGATTACCGCCAGCTTTTAACAAACCAAAAATATATTATAAAATTAAAGACTGGATACGATCCAAGAAACAAGAAGCACCTATCTATAAAGTCCTATTTGGCAGTTTACTGCTTTTGCTAAAACTATGTCTTGTAGTGTATATCTTAATCTCTGTCTCTACTGTTTTAAGTATTCCATTGATAGATTATTAGTCTATTTTCAAAATTTAAACACACTAAAAACCGAGTTACTATTTGATTAGTAGCTCGGTTTTATTTGCCGAGAAATAGCAAAATAGCCCTTCGTTTCTTCGGAAATTAGATAAAACGAAAAGGCCATTTCTACATGTTTCATTTAGTTTAGAGATGAGCCTGACGTCACTACTCGTCTGACTATCTACTTATATTATAAGGATAAAGATATATATCGTCAAATGGAGATAAACCTTATAAATATCAATCTTATAAATATCAATAGAAGTAAATCCTATATACTAAATTATAAAATTATTAATAATAGGCACAGCCTTGTTTGCATAGTATACTTATGCTAATAAGGTTGTGCTTATTTATGTTGTAAGTTGAGAGAGGATTTTATGTTACGTAAAAGTATAGTCATGATGGCATTAGCGGCTGCTTTCACCATGAATGTAAGTGCTGTGCAGATCGAAGTGCCAAAAGGACAGCCACCTGTGCCTGGGGCCGATGCGAGTATTCCTGCTAATGCGTATGAGAATTATCGGCATATTAATAAAGTTGCAGAGCAAGAGGCAGAGTCATATAGTCAGTTTGCAAAATCGAATCCTAAAAATCCGCCATCTACGCTTGATAAGCTAAATCTGGAACATCCTGGTTTTTCTAAGGCTTTGGAGCTTGCAGATTATTCGCAGTCTACAGTGGTATTGATTCATGAAGGGGATAAAAATATCAGATTATCCGTACCAAATGTTAGCTTCCGTGGTGATGTGATAGAAACTGAGCCTGGAAAAAAGCCATTATTTGCTGTTCGTAGTTTCAGTTCGTTTTTAGTAGTAGGACCACCTCATGGTAAAGAGCTTAGTAAATATGCTGAAGGTGAAGGAAAATATAATTATCCAGGGTTGAGGAATGCATCTTGGAAGTTCATGTCAAACAATTCTCGCATAATGTATACGGAATTCACTCCGGATGATACAAAGACAACGTATGGAGTTACTTATGGTGGATGGGTTAATACAGAAGATCTATATCAAGATCAAGCACCTGAAGTGGTGATGAGTAATTATATTATTCCATCCATAGAATCCTTATCTGGATTAGATAATTACAGTCAGATTGAGCATTGGGGGAACTTTCACTATCGCATTCCTAAGACGGCTAAGTTAGTCAGTGAAGCCGTAGAAAATGAGAGACATGAGGTGAGAACTTATGAGGATACAGGGGTTAAAATACGGGTAATACGTAGCGCAATTATGAGCAAAGAGACAGATAACACGCTGATTAAGGTTCCAATAATATATTATTTACATAAATATAATGATTTGGATACACCTACACAGTACGCCGTAGTGTGGAATAACGGAATTCCTGGTTCTTTAGTTGATGCCTATAAGCCCAATCGTGAATCCTATCTTCGTCATGTTGTGAAAGATTCTGTATACTATTACAGTTATCGTATTAATTATGATGAAAGTAAAACATCGTATACGCATAAGCAGCTAAGAGATATGATCGAATACGTAGACTTTGATGATGCTACAAGATTACGTAAAGAACCACAATGGAGACAAGAAGGGACATATAAGGAGAGTCTTGAAAATAGTTCAATCTTTATTCCATGGTATATGGAATGGGTTAAGCTATTGAGTAAATAAGCTGTATTTGACTATTTCGTTTGAGAGAGGTTTTTATGATTCAACGTATTTTAATGCTAGCCCTTGTGTTGCTGGCTTTCACCATGCCCACAGAGGCGATTACATTACAAGAATTACAGACATCACCACAGTTTAAGTTAGTTCATACTCGATCGATGAATGGTCCCATGGAGAGTGGTGGCTTGTATATCTATTTGAACACGTATTCTATTGAGGCCCTTCGCTATGTACCGCCACAGTATTCTTTGCGCGGGACCTACTATGTTGTGATGGATACGTCTTATCAATCTACTATCGATGAGAGACAGCTCACCGTGGATTATGATACAAACTATTCTCTAGCTACCTTAATCCATTCGTCTCATATGATGAATCCTAGCCCGTCTATGATGGCATTGATTGAGGCTAGTGAAAGTAAGTCTGGTTTAGCTATGACAGAGGTAGATGTGGCGAAGTATACCTTTGATGGGGAGACGAAGCCAATGCATTATGTGAATGATACGCGTAAGTTCCCACTTAATCGTAATAACACTATTATGTATGATATAGCGGATGCTATGTTTATGTCCGTGTATCAACAGCATTTTGATGATATTGTGGTACAGTGAGGTGGACGATGAAACGCATATATTTACTTTCACTATGGTTATTAGCCTGCCTCGTATTGCCTATGAAAGGTCAAGCTGTAACACAGGCTGACTTATTAAACTCAGAGCGATTTGAGCACATCGATTCGAGTGCTGACTCTGGACGAGGGGATGGAAAATATTTGGACCTTTCATCTGTTAAGTCTGTAACGGCACCGAATGGTCATCGTCGTATCGAAGCCAGCATTTATGTTTCTATGCCTGCTGCTAATATGATTCAAGGGCTTTCAGTACAATACGATTACCAAATGGATCGTTCTTTGCGCCATTTGATTAATGCTCATGATCAAGCTCTAAAACAAGGCAATAAGATACCGTATATCTCTATTTGGCGTGCAAAACAAGGGAACTCAGGAATCACTGGAACTGTTAATGATGGCGGTACCTATTATAATGATGGACAGATTCGCCAACAACGTGTATATAAAGAAAATCTAAATGCTATGATTCTACCTGCTGATTTTGGTGATGAAAAATATAAATTGCCTAATTTGCTCTATCAAAAAGCATATGGTATAGCTTATGACGATGAGACATAATAAATTATGGATAGTATTAGAATGGTCAGAATTGAGGATAGACTTAGATTGATGATTAAACTTATTTTTTTGTTTCTGTTAAAGTTTGTGCTTTTACTTATTTGGGGAGCCTCTATTTGGGGGATTTATACATTACTGTACGATCGATATGTATTAGAAGCATATCCATTAAGAGATTATCTGCCTGTATTGATATTTTGCTTTGGGAATATTTGGGTTTTACCATGGGTGATTTTATGGTATGAGAAACTATATCCTGTGTTTGATAAACCGAAAATGTATTATAGAGTGAAAGCATGGTTCATTTCTTTAAAAGAACAATCTACCGTGGGTATGTGTATATATAGTTGTATAGATTTTTTAATAAAGTTATGTCTAATCACGTATGGCACCATGGTTGTTTTAGCTGGTTTTATTTTGGCTGGTGCTATATTAGTTCTGCCTCTACTTATGATTCTTAGATTGATACTTCATTAGCTCTTGAAAGCTTTTGAAAACACATATTTTGTTTCTTATACGCTCTAAACCTATTTACACAATGTAAAAGCCAAGCTATTCATATTTAGAAATAGCTTGGCTTTTATTGTACGCCGAATAGGCATGACTAAACCCCCAGTTAAACTGGGGGTCGGTAAAAAATTCTTAGAGAAAAGGAAAGAACCTCCTAGTGGTAAAATGAAGTTGGTCTGGCAACCACAACATTTCAACATAGGAGGTTCAATGTCAATGAATGACGTAAAAAGCTTATCACATAGTAAATGGAGATGTAAATA
>NZ_JAHABE010000005.1:0-135527 GCF_018376515.1 Veillonella sp. oral taxon 158
AACTTCATTCTATCACTAGGAGGTTCTTTCCTTTTCTCTAAGAATTTTTACCGACCCCCAGTTTAACTGGGGGTTTAGTCATGCCTATTCGGCGTACAATAAAAAAACCTCTCTAGACTGTATCCTAGAGAGGTTCAGTACTTTCACCATTATTATAGTAAAAGCAGTTCATATATTATTGTTGTTTGATATATTATTGTTGATTACGTACGTCGTTTTTGTTACGGCTCTTCCAGATAGCCCATAAGGATGTCGCTACGCAGATAGAGGAGTACGCACCACTAGCAAAGCCGATGATCATACAAAGCGCAAAGTTCTTCGTTGTATCCCCACCAAATACATAAAGAGATACGCAGGCAAACATAACAGTTGCCAATGTATAGAAACTACGATGAATACTTTGTGTAACAGAAGCGTTTGCAAGGTCTGCAAATGTATCAGAACGTTTATGCGTATGTGTATTTTCACGAACGCGGTCGAAGATAACTACAGACTCATTCATGGAATAACCTACAACCGTAAGTACAGCTGCCAAGAAAGATGCATCAATTTCCAATTGGAAATAAGAGAATACACCAAGTACCATAATCAAGTCATGGAAAATCGCAATCAACGCAGAGATAGCTACTTTATATTCAAATCGATAAGAAATATAAAGCGCTAACGCCAAGAATGCAATGAGAAGGTTTGTTAACGCGTGTTCTGTTACTTCAGAACCGATAACAGCACCTACTGTTTCAATACGCTTAACAGTATTTTGACCAACGTTTTTAGTCAAAGACTCAACAACGGCAGCGCTTTCACTAGATTCAAGGTTACGAGTACGGATCATTACATCTTTACCAGATGTATCGCCTGTAGTATCACCAGAAAGCTGAATTTGTGCGTTTTCAAGATTGTATTCTTTCAAAACATCACGAACTTGGCTAACCTCTACAGGTTGTTCAAATACTACTTCAACAATCGTACCACCTGTGTAGTCGATACCAAAGTTAAAACCTTTCATGAATATCGATATTAAGCTAATGATTACAAGGATGGAGGAAATAGCAAACCACCAACGATGATGTTTAACTACGTTTAATGTCATTTGCGTTTACCTCCTTTCGATACTTTTGGTGCAAATGCGTCAGCACTTGTGCTTGGAGAAATATTCGCACCAAACCAGAATGGATGGTTTGTAAAATTACATTCAATTAACATGCGCAATAAGAAACGGCTTACGATAATTGCTGTAAACATACTTACTACTACGCCCACACCTAAGCTGATAGCGAAGCCTTTTACTGGACCAGAACCTAAGATTGTCAAGATACCAGCCGTAATAATAACGGATACGTTCGCATCTGTAATTGTTGCTAAAGCACGACTAAAACCAGCTTCCATTGCTACACGCATGGATTTACCAGAGAATACCTCTTCTTTGAAACGTTCAAAGATAAGGATGTTCGCATCTACCGCCACCCCCATGGACAAGATAATACCTGCGATACCAGGTAACGTCATTGTAGCACTAAAACCTTTACCTAATACTAGGAGTAAAAGCATTACATATACAAGCAATGCAATATTAGCTACGATACCGGATAAGCGATATAAAATAACCAAGAAAATCATGATCATCGCAATACCAGCACTGAAAGCTACTATGGATTTGTCTTTGGAGTCTTGCCCCAGAGAAGGACCTACTGTACGCACCTCTAATACATTAATTTTAACAGGCAATGCACCAGAACGTAATAAGATAGCTAAATCTTTAGCTTCTTCTAAGCTTTGGCTACCAGAGATAGTTGCTTTACCACCTGTAATCGCTTGTTGTACTACAGGATTAGTCAATTCTTGACCGTCTAATGTAATCGCAATGCGACGGCCGATATTTTTAGAAGTCAAGTCAGCAAACTTTTTAGCCCCTTCATCACTTAACTCAATGGCAACAAGTGGTTGTTTGTTTTGACCTAATTCTTCTTTCGCATCTTTTAAGTCATCGCCAGTCATAACAGTTTGGCCTTGGTCATTTTTAAATTCCAACACCGCTGTTTTACCGATACGTTTAATCGCTTCGTCAGGATCTTTTACACCTGGCAATTCGATGATAATACGACGAGCACCTTCACGTTGTACTAATGGTTCAGATAAACCCATTTCATTAATACGACGCTCTAAGATTTGCTTTGCCCGTTCAACTGCATCATTGTCAGCTTTACCAGTTGCAGAATCTTCTGCTTCCAATACGATATGCGTACCACCTTGCAAATCAAGGCCTTGTTTCAAAGAACCCGCTAAAGGTTCAATACAATACGCAAAAGTACCAATGATGACAGCAACGACTACTAAAAACTTGATAATAGCTTTACCGTTCAAAATAGTTGCTCCCTTCTACTATACACAATGTATAACGCCCTGCTCTGTCACAATTTTGCTCATCCGTTGGTCCAATGCATCCATAGGAATTGGTGTATCCCACAATTGTACTGACCAACATACGCCCATAAATGTACTTGGTGAAAGTTCCTTGAGAAATCGATCATAATACCCATTCCCCATCCCCATGCGACCACCTTGACGGTCAAAGCCAGCACCAGGCACTAAAATCAAATCCAAGTCATGTGGATTAATAACCTCGTATGGCTCAGAGGGAATGCGTATATTTAACACACCCCGAGTGATAGATTCTAGAGACTTGAGACGAACTGCAATCATAGTCGTCTTATCAGTACATACTGGAACGTATACAGATTTACCATGTTCTAAAGCATGACGAATCACATCGTCTAAATTGGCCTCTTTGGGCATCGCCAAATAGGCCATAATGGCATTTGCTGATATATATTCAGGACAATTGACAATCTGCTCCGTCAATAGAGTCGTCCACGTATTACAATCAGCAACGGATAAAGCAGCGCGCTGGGACTTGCACGCCCGTCGCACTGCTTCCTTTGTATTCATTATTTTTCTTCCTTGTTTTTCTTGGAAAGCACGTTAGCCACAGCAGTACGAGCAAATGTTAACTCAACTTTTTCAGATACTTGAACTTTTACTTTTTCATCATCAAGTTCTACGATCTCGCCATAAATACCGCCAATAGTAACGATTTTTTGGCCTTTTTTCAAGCTGCCTAACAAATTAGCACGTTCTTTTTGTTGTTTCTTTTGTGGACGCCACAACAAGAAGTAAAAAATTACTACCATTAACAAAATAGGCCAGCTAGTTTGCAACACTTGTAAAATATCTTCCATTTTATCCTCCTAGTTTAATAAATATGTATTTCTTTTCTAGTATAGCCACCTAATATAGATTTGACTAGACTTAATTACTATTTTTTGAAGCTATCCCAAAATTGCATTCTAAATTGAGGGAATCGATCTTCCAAAATGGCTTGTCGCATTTGACGCATAAACTCTAATAAGAAGTAAAGATTATGATACGTTACGAGACGCAATGCTAATATTTCTTCCGCCTTATACAAATGACGAATGTAAGCGCGAGAATAATTTTTACATGTATAGCATTGGCAGCCTTCTTCCAAAGGACCCCAATCATGAGCAAACTGCGCATTTCGAATATTAAGACGACCACTCCAAGTCATAGCCATACCATTTCGAGCAACACGAGTTGGATAGACGCAGTCGAACATGTCTATACCACGTGCCACGCCTTCTACTAGACAGTCTGCAGTACCAACGCCCATCAAATAGCGTGCTTTATTTGTTGGCAATAGTGGTGTAGTATACTCAAGAATTTCATTCATCAAATCATGCGGTTCACCTACAGACAAACCACCGATACTATAACCTTCAAAGTCCATAGCTACTAGCTCTTCCGCACTTTGTTTACGCAAGTCTTTGTACATGCCGCCTTGCACGATACCAAACATACCTTGACGGTCATGAGCCTTACGAGCCTCTTGGCAACGATGAGCCCAACGTGTGGTACGCGCCGTAGAGCGCTTCGCATAATCGTGATCTGCAGGATATGGAATACATTCATCAAAGGCCATCGCAATATCAGAACCTAATTGTTCTTGTACCTTTGTAGCCACCTCTGGAGATAGGAACTGTTTAGAACCATCGATATGAGATCTAAAGGTTACACCCTCCTCAGTGATTTTACGCATATCACCTAAACTGAAAACTTGGAACCCACCGCTATCAGTCAATATGGCTTGATCCCAGTTCATAAATTTATGTAAGCCACCAGCTTCTTCTACTAGTTCAGGACCAGGACGAAGGAATAAATGGTATGTATTACTCAAAATAACTTGAGACCCCATCGCCTTTAATTCCTCTGGCGTCATAGTTTTAACTGTAGCTTGTGTACCTACAGGCATAAACATAGGTGTTTGGAAGGTGCCATGTGGCGTATGCAGTAAACCTGCCCGTGCCCCCGTATGAGGACATGTTTTTTGTAATTCATAAGTAATACTCGCCATGGTCCCTCCTAACGAATAAACATAGCATCGCCAAAGCTAAAGAAGCGATACCGCTCTTTTACAGCCTCTTCATAGGCCGCTAAACAATGTTCTCGACCAGCCAATGCGCTAATTAACATTAATAATGTAGATTGAGGCAAGTGGAAATTCGTTACCAATGCATCAATCATTTTAAATTTGTAGCCAGGATAGATAAAGATTTGTGTGGTCCCGCTAAGCCCTTGCAGTATCCCTTCATCATTAGTAGCAGATTCAAGAGTACGTACCGATGTAGTACCCACTGCAATAATGCGAGAGCCTTTTTGTTTAGCTGCATTAATACGGTCAGCTGTATCTTGTGACACTACGAAGAACTCACTATGCATTTCATGATCCTCAATAGTCTCTGCCGATACAGGCCTAAAGGTACCTAATCCAACATGCAAGGTTACAAACTCAAGCTCTACGCCTTTAGCTTTTATTTTTTCTAAAAGCTCAGGTGTAAAGTGTAAACCCGCAGTTGGAGCCGCAGCAGAACCTTTCTCCTTAGCATATACCGTTTGATAACGATCTTTATCTTCTAACTTTTCATGAATATATGGAGGTAATGGCATTTCACCAATTTCTTGTATCACATCATCAAATACACCATTGCAAGTGAACTCAATGATACGGCCTCCAAATTCAGTCTTATCTATTACAGTCCCACTTAAGCGGTCATCAAACTCTATGACTTGACCAACAGGACATTTTTTACCAGGTTTAACAAGGCATTCCCAGCGGTTTTCACCACACGGTGTTAGGAGTAATACCTCAACCTTGCCACCAGAGCCTTGACGATGGCCATATAATCTCGCAGGGATAACCTTCGTATTATTAAATACGAGTACATCGCCTTCGTGGAGTTCTTCTAGCAAATCGTAAAAATGCTCTTTATGCACAACTTCACCCGTTACTTTGTCCAAGGTTAAGAGTCGCGCTGTATCACGAGGCTCTACAGGGTGCTGAGCAATCAGTTCCTCTGGCAATTCATAATCAAAATCTGTAACTTTCATCGCAATCCTTATTAGTACATTTTCTTCAATGTAATGCCACTATAGTAGTGACGCAAAATAGTTTGGTAATAATTAGCATCCCCTGGAGTAGCGCGCTTAGCCATTTCCGCAGCGCCCCATTGAGACATACCAAGACCATGTCCCCAACCGTGGCCTTTAATATAGACAGTATCATTATTGCCCGTAAAGTTATGATATGCCTTACCCGTACCTTTAGCAGGGTTGTGATTTACATAGAAATCAAATAGTGTAGATTTTAAACCTAAAATACTACGCAAGGAATCGCCATCTACTGTCGTCTTTCCAGAGGTGCCTATGAAAGTAGCACTCTTAATACGTCCAGACACGCCTCTGTCAGATGTTTGTTGACCAGGATTGCCAAGAGGAGTCAATTGAATACTCTTCAATTTGCCGACACCTTTACTTGCTGCATTGAGCTTACTTTCAAGAGCTTGACGAGATGTAGTAACGGTCCAGTTTGATGTAGATGTGCCAGTACTATAGTCTTTTACACCTTTCAAATATGGAATGTCATTCCCCCAAACATTGACACTATCCTCTGTATAACCGCCACCATCGGAGTGGAATAAAGCATTGATAGGACGTTGGTTATACAGCATAACTACGCCTTTAGTTTTATTTACTGCATTTGTTGTCGCTTGGTCCTCACCACTCACACCACTATATACTTGGTGATCCGTGGAATTGCTCACATCATACAATTTACCTTTATTTTGTTCCATCGTATGAAGAGCATAGGTACGAGCTGCTACAGCTTGAGCCTCTAAAGCAGCTGCTGGCCAAGATGGTACTACCTCTTGTGGCACAACCCCATAGAGATAATCCTCAAGAGGAACAGAGTTAATCACCATCATTGTACCGTTATTAGCGCGTAATGTAAGTCCACCGCGGTACCCTTTGCCTTCAAACAAGAATGGTGCATCACTATTAGTCGGTTTCAATGTAACTACTGTATCAATAGCCTTACCATTGACAGCTATTTTACCACCTCGAACACCAATTGACGTACCACGATTAGCACTTATCGTACTAACTTGACCATTACCACTGTTCAACACAACCATATTTGCTGTAGATGTAACAGTAGCATCAGAACTACGACTACCTAATAGAACACGTACATTCGGCACATGTTCGATTCGCTCTGTAGCAGGTGTCATCACAGAACCTACTTTATTACGAGTAATCACAGCTGTATTAGCTTTAATACTATCCGCTTCCGTTGTTTTGACTACCTTAGGAGTAGTTTGTTTTGAAGCAGCTGGCTTTTGAGCTATTGGCTTAGCGCCCGCAGCTACAGGTTTAGCAACTGGCTTCGGAGCAGTACCTGCAGGTTTTGTAGCTGTTGATTTAGCAGTGCTAACTGTTTTAACAGTCGTTGCAGGCTTTGCTGCAGTACTAGGCTTTGCCGCATTCACCGGCTTAGCACTAGGTTTTGCTACAGTAGGTGTAGCAGTAGACTTAGAAGTCGTTTTCGCTACAGGCTTTGCAACGGGTTTCGTTACAAGAGGACGAAAACTAGATTTCTTCGTCGTATTTACTTTCGATACATTTGTACTAGATACTGTTGATTTTGGTGTAGGCTTTTTCGCGACTACTACATTTTTATTCTGCAATGTAGCCCCCTGTGCTACAGAAGCGCCACCAATATTTACACCTAAAAACAACGTTGCCATTATCATCAATTGTAATCGTTTCGTTTTCATTGTCATTTCCCTGTCTGTGAAATACCTAAATGCTCATAGGCAAGTTTAGTAGCCACCCTCCCACGTGGTGTGCGTCCTAAAAATCCTAATTGCATCAAATATGGTTCATACACATCTTCGATGGTATCTCTCTCTTCGCTGATAGCCGCCGCAATAGTATCAATACCTACTGGACCACCATCATAGTTTCCAATAATACACTCCAACACACGTCGATCTATTCGATCAAGTCCTTCTTTATCTATGTATAAACGTTGTAACGCTTCATCTGCAATTTCCTGAGTGATAACCCCATCACCAATAACTTGTGCAAAATCACGTACCCGCTTAAGTAGACGATTTGCGATACGCGGTGTTCCCCTTGAACGACGCGCTATTTCGCTAGCCCCAGTTGGCTCAATCCCAATATTGAGTATTTCTGCGGCCCGAGTCACAATAAACTCTAATTCCGGTTGTTTATAATATTCCAACCGATTAATAATACCAAAGCGGTCCCGCAACGGTGCCGCTAAAGCCCCGGCTCGTGTAGTGGCACCGACCAACGTAAACTTTGGCAAGTCAATGCGTACCGTTCGAGCACTTGGGCCCTTACCGATGATAATATCGATAGCATAGTCCTCCATAGCAGAGTACAATACTTCCTCTACGCTACGAGACAAGCGATGAATTTCATCGATAAATAATACATCATGATCATCTAAATTCGTTAAAATCGCAGCCAAGTCACCAGATTTTTCAATGGCAGGACCAGAGGTTATGCGAAAGTTAACACCCAATTCGTTCGCAATTATACCTGCTAATGTAGTCTTACCAAGACCTGGTGGACCATAAAGCAAAACGTGATCCAATGCTTCACCACGTTGCTTAGCCGCCTGAATATACACATTCAGATTTCCTTTGGCTTCTTCTTGACCTACGTATTCATTAAAGTATTTAGGACGTAGACTATATTGCCATATATCTTCTTCGTGCTCGCCATTTCCGACAAGGCGTACTTCTTCGTTCATCCTTATCGTCCTTTCCCAAGCTCAATCAAGCTGACCTTAATCAACTCAGATACATCGCGTTTACCATCATCTAAAGACTCCACAATATCGGCCACATCTCGCTCGGAATATCCTAATGATACAAGAGCTTCAATAGCCTCTCCTGTAGCTCCACTTGCAGTAACGCCAATTGGCTGAATCACCGCCGGTGACTCCATAGAGATAGTTGTCATTTTAGCTAACTTATCCTTTAATTCAAGAACAAGTCGCTCTGCAGACTTCTTGCCAATGCCAGGCAATTTAGTTAGTTGCTGAACTTGGCCATTGATGACTGCTAGTTTGAAAGCCTCCGGTGTCATGCCAGACAAAATACCTAACCCCACCTTAGGCCCTATACCGGAAACAGAAATGAGTAGAATAAATAGCTCATATTCCTCTTCCGTCCAAAAGCCATAGAGTTGCATCGCATCTTCACGCACATTGAGATACGTAAATAACGTTGCCTCATGGCCTTCAATCAGTTGTTGACGCGTAGTGGTCGGCACATATACGCGATACCCTACGCCATGTACATCTACGTAGCAAGACTCTTTAAAGAGATGTGTTACGATGCCCCGTACATACCCTATCATTATACCAACCTCTTCAATCTATCGTGGTGAGAACTATGAGCCGTACAGATAGCGACAGCTAATGCATCTGCTGTATCATCGGGCTTAATTTTCTCACGAATCCCCAAAATATTCATCGTCATATAAATAACCTGATTCTTATCAGCCTTGCCATAACCTGTGACAGCTTGCTTGATTTGCAGCGGCGTATATTCATAGATTGGAATCCGTTGTTGCTCGGCAGCCAATAAAATGATGCCTCGTGCTTGACCAACTTTAATAGCCGTCGTTACATTTCGGTTAAAAAATAATTCTTCTACACCGAACTTATCTGGCTTATATTCCTCTAGAATATCACTGAGGTCATTAAATAAAATTTCCAACCGCTGTGAATCAGTTAATTCCTTAGGAGTTGTAATAGCCCCATAGGCTACCGGTGTTAGTTTACTGCCCTTCACGTCAATAATGCCATAACCGCATATCGCCGTGCCTGGGTCAATTCCTATAATTCGCACCCCAACCCCCTTAGTCTAAAAATGAGATAAGCTATCGCCTACCTCCATTACATAATCTATTTCATTATAGCACAATACCACATCGAAATTCATGAATTCCTGCATAAAATTTTATAAGAAGTCTATTAGTTTTATTAACTTTTACAAAAAATTCTAACATCATCTAGCAATAGGAAAGGAGCACCCCTCGTGTGGAGTGCTCCTTTTTATTATTCTTCGTCGTCTGGCAAGATACCATTGTGATATACGTTTTGTACATCATCAAGATCATCCAATACATCGAGCATTTTTTGCATTTTAACAGCATCATCACCTGATAACTCAATTGTAGTATCAGGGATCATTGTAATTTTTGCAACTACGGTTTCGATGCCCGCATCAGCAAGAGCTGCTTCTACCGCATCATAATCTTCTGGAGTTGTATAAATTTCAAATACATCATCTTCGGATTTAAGGTCTTCTGCACCAGCTTCAAGAGCTAACATAGTCAATTCATCTTCATCATGACCTTCTTTATCGATAACGAATACACCTTTAGATTTAAACATCCAACCTACACAACCGCTTTCACCAAGATTACCACCTTGTTTAGAGAACGCATGACGTACATCTGCCGCCGCACGGTTACGATTATCCGTCATAACCTCAACAGTAACAGCAACACCAGCCGGACCATAACCTTCATATACGATTTCTTCATATGCGTTCATATCCGTAGCACCAACGCCTTTATCGATGGCACGTTGAATATTGTCCTTAGGAATATTGTTTTCACGAGCTTTTTGTAAAGCCAATTTTAAACGCATATTACCTGTTGGATCGGCACCACCCATACGCGCCGCAACGGTAATTTCACGACCGATTTTCGTAGCCATTTTAGCTTTTAACGCATCTGTTTTACCTTTTTTATGTTTAATATTTGCCCATTTAGAATGTCCTGACATAGACGCCTCCCTATTTATTCCACCATGCCTCGCCCCGCAATCGATCAAGGATAATCGATACAGCACTGCGCACAGATAAGTGATTGTATTCACCGTGACCATATATGGGTTCTAAAATATAGTCAAAGCTTTCCATCGTTTCTTTTGTCATACCATAACCGGTACCAAATAATACTAACACAGGGCGCGTCTCATTTTCAAGGTGTTCACGCATCCGTACATAGGAAATTGTATTATCGTAAGTTCTAGCATCGGTAGTTGCTACGATAGGTTTTACCGCTTCCAGTTCCTCGATAGTACGCATCGCAACAGCGATAGAATTAACGAGTTCAACGCCTGTGAAAGCATCTTTTCTGTCCGGATTATAGGTACTACCAAAGCCTGACTTCCAATGCTCCATAATGGTAGCTGCTAATTCTCGTTGAGCCGGTATATTATGAATCACAAAATATTTAGATACATCATAGGTGATAGATGCGCGTGCAATGTCGTGAATATCATAATTGGTAATGGCCGTCGTAATGACCTCTTTATGTTTGTTCATAATCGGATAATGAACGAGCCCAATATATAAATTTGCCAATGCCTTATATCTCCTATAACCTAACAACAAAGATAAACAATATAATAGAAATACCAGCCTTACAACAAATAGAAACTATAGTAATACTAGCCTAATAACTTTATGCTCCTAACCCTATAATTTATGTACCATTAATTAACCTACATAGTTTTTAATCAATAACCAAAGGTAAAAAATAGGCTTCTGTACCAGCAATTTCTTCAGGAGAGAAACGGGCTCCTACAGCAGAGGCTTGGTCCCCAAGCATAAAACAAGACAGCGTCAAGCACCCTTCTTTTGTACCACTATCTACGGTGTGAATAAAACGTTTTTGCTTAATAAAATCTTGGTACATAACCTTCTTACTATCACGGCAAACAATGTCATCATAATTATCTACAAACTTTTCCATAAAGATCTTTGCTTGATCCCCATGTTTTTCTACGACTTGTATATTGCGTCCCTCACGACCCCAGATTTCCTTTTGAATATAGAGGCCCTCATCGAGGTTAGGAAAATCACTTTCAAAATAGGACGGAGTCAAATAACGTTCAATAATATCTCGCTCAGGACCTGTAAAAAATTGATTAGTTAAGTATAAGGCATACACCAAGGACATAAATGACTTATTTTGCAAAATGATCGCTTCTGGAGGATTAAATAAATTAAACCGTCCCTCATTATATAAATCTAAGAACATTTCACCTAACGGTTCTCCCGTTGCCGTCGTCTCATCGATTAACAATTCCATGGGATGCAAACGATATAGGTTTGATGCATGACTGCCATCGGGAAGTAAAATCCCTTCATCATCAATGACCATATCATAAAATGATAAAAACCGTACATCTGCCTCAGTACAAGCGGATTTCATCGTATTCATTAAAAACTTAGTAGTACCTAAATCTTCTAAATAATCATGAAAGCAAGCAAACACAAATGGATTCGCTTCACCATTCTTTACCGTATTATATTTACTATTTTCCTGAGAAGTGCGTTCATAAACACGTTTCAAAAAACGTTCTAGCTCATCCCTAGCCCCTTTATTTGGATGCTCTTTATTAAAATAACGGGCTCCTACCTCATTAGCATAATAACTTTCAATCAAAAAACAAGGGGTATCCGCATTAATTTCCACCATGCGCAATCGCCCCTGTGTATCGAGAACAAAATCAAAGCGAGACAGCCACGTAGGTAGGCCTAATGGATTTCCTCGGTGAAGATAAGGAATCAGATTTTCCGGCATATCCATATTGAGGGCGAACTCATCAGGTGCCTGCTGAAAGACCTTAGTAGCCTTATAAAATATTTGGAATAACATACGAGATGCATGTCGTATTTCATCGTAAAACTCAGCAGGAAAAGATTGTACTGAAAGCGTTGGATATCGGTCATCATATCCTTCATAATCTACAAAAGGCAGTATGTCCGTATCTAACTCATCAATATAGGATTGCATAGTACCGCCTCCCATCACGAGCCACCAGAGCGTGAACCAGCACTACCAAAGCCCGACTTTTGACCTATAGAAGAGGCCTTTTGACTTCTTCGCTTCTCATAGTCCTGATAAGTACGTCGCCCCAAAGAAGTACGCACATTTGAACCTGTTGCAGTATATACATAAGGTTCCTCATAGGGTTTTAATGGAGCCGCCACGCGATATGTCATAGTTCGTCCATCCATACGAGCTGTAGGTGGATTAAATCCATGGAAAATATAGTAGCCTGCTGCAATACTTGGCAAAAGACTGGCTAAACCAGCATCCCACACTAAACTGCCATCCTTTTCTCGGTGAAAGGTAACGGATCGGTCATCATCAAACAAAGCTGTTTCTTTACCATCGCCATGATTTAATAAAGAGTAGCGATTTCCTTGATTATCCTTTAATCGAACTTCCCCATCATTTGCTTCTGGGTAGATTTTATCACATACGGCATAAGCGATGTCATTCCAGTATGAAGACACACCAACGATGCCTGCCACAGCGGCAAAGGCACTCGTTATGTATATAGTTTTCTTACTTGGCTTATACATAGGACACTCCCTTAGTGCACAGCACCACTAACAACGAGAGCAAGACCTACAAAGATACCAAATACGAGAATACCAGCAGCTGTATTACCACGCATAATCTCTTCAGATAAATTATATTTACGATGCCATAAATTAATAAACATATAGCCTGTTACAAACAATACAATCCCTAAAATAGCATATATGATACTTGCTACTACACCGTGCAATAAAGAAGTATCTGCTGTAGTAACTACAGGAGACATGATAACAGCACGCAATATTTCACCAATACCGATAAAGGAACCTGCGGATAGCCATGCTACAGCACAGTTACCACGTTTGATTTCTTCACTAAATTTACCAGGTACAAAAAAATCAATAACCGTGTTGGCAGTTAACATTAAGAAAATTCCAAAACAAGCATAAAAAATCGTCAATAATACATCAGGAATAAAAATCATGATAAACCTCCTAATATTGTCCCGTTATATTCATAGTCAACGGTTAAACATATAAGCCTTATCGGCTTCATTAAGATTGTGTATATTAAGGAATTTCTCGCGCCCGCTACTATCCCGTTGGCGAACCATATAGGCATAGGAGTCAAGCACATGTGTCTTGCGCATTGTATTATTAATGAGCTCCTGTTCTTCTGGTGTCAACTTTCCTGGTTCACACACCTTAACGCGGGTTTGCCCATCTACGTTAGTGATAATATAGGCAGACTTAGCATCATAAAATACAATAACTTCACGACCTTCTGCTAAGCTCTCACCTTCATTTTTAATATCCCCGTTTAAAGAATCGATTAATTCTAATGCTGTACTAACAGGATCTAAACTAGAAGTATATTCATTATCCGAATCCGTCTTAGTATAATAGACGGATGTATCATGCATATGCTCCTTTGCAGTATAAGGGAAGCCAAAGGTACCACGTATACCATGCCAAGAAAAGTCAGAATCCCCACTAACAAGGAACATCCAAAATAATGCGCCGCAGCCAATGGCTATAGCAAATCCTTCGAGTCGTTTTTTCAAACGTTGATTACGTTTCTTTTTACGAACAGCGTTAGCTGCCGCATCATTACAGAGTTTAATATTCACCAACTGTACTCGAGAGCCTTCGGCAAACATTTTTTCCCCTTTGAACCAATTTTCTTCAAAGAATACGCTAGCGCCGCCTTCACAGGGCAATTGATATTCCTTATACCCAGCTCGATCACCTACGGACGCACCACTATCACCATCTACGGCTACAACCTTTTCCAAACCGATTTGATGTAATGTAAATCCTTTCGGCGCACGCTTACGATAGGATGTTCTAGATACAGTGCACCACTCATTATCATTGTACTCAATGGTAACCCATATTTTATCAGTTCCCTCGACAGCCTCTAGGCCATATTCATGCCAATAATCACCGGGAGACTTTTGCATAGATGGTTTAGCCTTATAGGCTTGTTCCTGATCAGCTTTTGGAATAATCTCATTATATTTAATTTTTTCAGTTATTATATAACGGCTGCCCTGAACCTCAAGGACATCGTAACAATTAAACTCCATAAACAACCTCGTTAGAGTAGCAATACCTATATACGCATCTAAACTACTCTCTCTCCTAAACGGGATTTAATGAAATTAAGCTTTAAAGTAGCCTGCACGTTCATGAATCGTTTCATTTTCAATAATAGAAATACCATATTGTTGCCCCATAGTAGCTGATACAAGCACCTTAGCTACATCAGCAGTTTTTACAGGCTCTTGACTCATTAATACACGTGCTTTATTAATGACCCCCAATACAGCACAGCTAATACGCTCTACCAATTCAGGTTCTTCTCGAATCAAGGTAGCTGGACGAACAATAACAATCGCTTCAAATGGAAGTTCTAAGATGACCTCTTCCAATTGTCCTTTCATGGACATATAAAAGAATTTCGATTTTGGATTCGCCCCTAAAGAGGAGACTAATCCATATTTTTTTACTCCATTTTGAGCTGCAATGCGAGCCATTTCGTACTGGTAGGTATAATCGACTGTCCATTGTGCTTCTTTAGAGCCTGCTTGTTTACGGTTTGTGCCCATAGCAGAGAATAAAATATCTCCTGTTACTAGGTGTGCCCATTCACGAGGTTCATCAAAATTAACGATATGAACGGTTACCTTTGGAGATGTATACGTAACTTGACGACGTACAAATACATGAATTTCTTGAATTTCATGATTGTCAATCAATGATTCTACAATATGGCGACCAACTGCACCAGTAGAACCTAATACTAAAGCTTTCATACTTCACCTGTATCTCTTTCAGACTCTTCAGCAATAATCTCTTTTAAAAGTTTAACTTCCTCTTTTGTTAATGGTCGTTCTAATAAATCGGGCCGCAACAATCGTGTCCGCTTTAAGGCTTCCTTTTTTCGCCACGTAGCAATGTTTTTATGATGACCGCTACGTAGTACATCAGGAACAACCCATCCTCTGAATTCTGGAGGCTTTGTATATTGAGGACATTCTAATAAAGGCTCATAAAAGGAATCCTCTTGGGCCCCACTAGCTGCACCTAATACACCGGGAATCATACGAGCCACTGTATCGGCTACAACCATAGCTGGCAATTCTCCACCAGTTAATACATAGTCCCCAATTGAAATAGTTTCATCTACTAAATGTTCCTCTACGCGATAATCGACGCCTTCATAATGACCACAAATGAGCACCAATTGATCGTACGTCGCTAGTTCCCGAGCCTTTTCTTGTGTAAAAGGTTGACCTGTAGGCCCCATAAAAATAACACGACGTCGTGTACTTTCATGAGAGTTACCAATGAGACTCATTTCATCACACAGCTCATCTGTTGTATAGGTATCATCCATAGCATTATCGTATTGGGCAATAACGGATTCTACAGCTTCAAAAATGGGAGGTGCCATCATGAGCATACCTGCACCGCCACCATACGGCGTATCATCTACTTGACCATGTTTATTATGACTAAAGTCCCGAGGGTTAGTTACGCCCATAGATAAGCGCTCCGCTTCGATAGCCCGTTTTATGATGGAATGACTAAAAAAAGCATCAAAAAACTCAGGAAATAAAGATACGATGTCGATACGCATAGACCGTCCTCTGTACTTATTAACTCACATAAACTCATTAGCATTATCTATATATAGCTATATTATATAACTTTTACCATAATATACCTATATGTAGATAAAAAAAACCGCCTAAAGGATTATATCCATTCAGGCGGATCTACGATCATCAATTTATTCTCCACATCGATGTCTTTAACGACCTCTTCAATGGCTGCAAATAATTGATCTGGTTCCCCATCTTTGGAAACCACATAGACATCATTAGCACCAGGTTGCAACACATCAGTAACCGTACCAAGCACGTTACCCTTAGTGTCTTGAACCTCAAGACCGATGATATCAAAAATGTAGTAGCGACCTTCTGGCAATTCTACCAAATCTTCACGACGGACTTGAATTGCTTTCTTACTGAATAATTCAGCCGTGTTACGGTCAGGAATTTCCTTAAAGGATGCTAGTACAAATTGCTTATGAAATCGTGCGGATGCAACGTGGTATTCTTTACCATCGATGTAACAGGCATCCATATGCATAAACCGTTCTGGAAAATCGGTTTGAGGCATAATACGAAGATCACCCCGCACGCCGTGCGGGGCGATGATAACACCTATTGTGATGAAATCGTTATGTTTCATTATTGACGAAACGCAACGATTTTACCGTCTTCTAATAGGATTTCAGCGCCCATCATGGCATCCAAATCATCCCCGATTTTAACGGTAACTGTTTGCTCTAAAGTACCTTGAGGAATTTCAGTTCCCAAAGCTAAACCTTGAGCGTCTTTCAATTTAGCTGTTACTTCTTCTTTGAAAGCCAAGCGTTTATTTTTTTCTTCGTCGATTTGTTGACGAATAGCAGTAAGACTTGTTGCATCAACTTTAGCTGCATCAGCCAAAATACGTTGGGCTTGAAACTCAATTGCTTCCAAATCTTTATTCACCATATCAAGGCGAGTTTCAAGATCAGATACAATTTTCGCTTTCAAGTCTTCTGTTACTTTTGCTTTTACTGCTACAGGGACACGTAATGTCATTTCTTCCATTGGAATACTCCCTTTTAGACAATATCAACAGATATCTTTTTGTTCTCTTTAATAGCCGCCGCTTTCACCACAGCGCGAATCGCCTTCGCAATTCGTCCTTGCTTTCCGATGACTTTGCCCATATCCTCTGGGGCTACGTGAAGTTCGTAAACCTCCATATTTCCCTTTTGGACCATGGTAACAGATACGGCATCAGGCTGCTTCACTAATGATTTCGCAATTAATGAAATTAATTCTATCATCACAGTATGCCTCTCTATTAATTACTTTTTAGCGTCCGCAAATTTTTGCATAACGCCTTGTTTTTTGAACAAGGAGCGAACAGTGTCAGTAGGCTGAGCACCTTTAGCTAACCAAGCCAAAGCTTTTTCTTCGTCTACATTAACGATAGCTGGTTGTTTAGTAGCATCATATTGACCAATAGTGTCAACAGGACGACCTTCACGTGGAGCACGTGCGTCAGCAACAACGATACGGTAGAAAGGAGCTTTTTTAGCACCTAAACGAGTCAAACGAATTTTTAACATGTGAAATTCACCTCCTTATACTGATGTGGGTGGACAGGTTCAGCGCCCCTGCCCATGTATTACATAAACGGTAATTTAGGCATTCCTGGGAAGCCGCCCTTACCGCCACGTAAACCTTGCATGCGCTTCATCATCTTCCGCGCTTCCTCAAATTGTTTCAACAAGCGATTTACATCTTGTACCTGAGTACCAGAACCTAATGCAATACGCTTGCGGCGAGAACCATTCAGAATATTTGGATTTTCTCGCTCTGCTGCCGTCATAGATGTAATGATGGCCTCAATGCGGCGCACCTCTTTACTGTTCAAATCAAGGTCTTTCAATTGATCCTTAATTTGTCCCATGCCTGGCAACATACCAATAATATTTTGTAATGGCCCTAACTTTCTCACCTGATTCATCTGTTTCAAGAAATCATCCAAGGTGAAATTGTTTTTCGCCATTTTCTTAGCCATTTCACGAGCTTCTTCTTCATCGATAGCGCCTTGAACATTTTCGATCAATGTTTTAAAGTCACCCAAGTCAAGAATACGAGAAGCCATGCGGTCTGGATAGAATACATCGAAACCATCCATTTTTTCGCTCACACCAGTGAACTTGATTGGCAAGCCTGTTACAGCTTTGATAGATAATGCAGCACCACCGCGCGCATCACCATCGAGTTTAGTAAGGATAACACCATCAACGCCTAATTTTTCATTAAACGTTTGTGCTGTTGTTACCGCATCTTGACCGATCATGGAGTCTACAACGAGTAGAATTTCATGAGGTCGAACAGCGGATTTAATATTGGATAACTCGTCCATGAGGACTTCGTCTATCGCCAAACGACCAGCTGTATCGATGATAACAACATCTTTCAACATATGCGTGCTTTGCTCTACAGCGCGACGCGCAATATCTACTGGATTAGCACCAGGTGTTTCATCAGCAAATACGGGAATATCGATTTGCTTACCTACAACTTGCAACTGTGTAATCGCGGCTGGACGATATACGTCGGCAGCTACGAGCATTGGGTGCTTACCTTGTTTGCGAAGGTATACTGCCAATTTACCAGCTGTTGTAGTCTTACCAGCACCTTGCAAACCAACAAGCATAATAATCGTTGGAGGCTTGCTAGAAATCATGATACGGCTTTGTGTGCCACCTAAGAGAGCGGTTAATTCGTCATTTACGATCTTAATAACCGTTTGCGCAGGGTTCAAAGAACCGAACACCTCTTCACCGAGGGCCTTTTCCTTGATGGACTTAACAAAGTCCTTTGCAACCATAAAGTTAACGTCCGCTTCTAAAAGTGCCGTACGTACTTGACGCAACGCAAGATTGACATCTTCTTCTGTAATTTTGCCCTTCCCTTTTAAGGATTGAAAGGCTTCTTGCAGTTTTTCTGACAAGCTATCAAATGCCATAATATCCCTCCATTTGCGCCAATACTTGTTGTACCTTACTTTCAGCTAACACCTCTTTAGGCAAGGTTTCTTTCAACTGTGAAAGCAGTCCTTCACGCTGTTCATATTGTGCTACCAAGTGTAATTTAGATTCGTAATCGTTTAAAATATGTCGAGCGCGCTGTAAATTATCGTGTACAGCCTGCCGTGATACACCTAATTCCTCAGCAATCTCGCCAAGGGACATATCGTCTTCGTGGTGAAGTTGTAAGGACATGCGTTGCTTGTCCGTCAATAATGGCCCATAGAAATCTAAGAGCAAACTTATAAGTACTCGTTCTTCCATTTCGCCACCTCCATCACTGTCAAGTCATATTACTTTACATATACTACAGCATAAAAAAAGATGTGTCAAGTAGAAATACTTAACACATCTTTTTTATTGTAAAATTATTATTAAAATAAATTTTTAAATTGCAATATGAAATTGAGCTGTATCCAAATCTACAATTCTATTAACTTCTTCAAGAAAGACCTCCAAGGGAGTTCTATAATTTAGAAGCTTGCATGGCAATAATTTAATTACAATATTTAATTAAATTAGCGGTT
Source organism: Veillonella sp. oral taxon 158 (assembly GCF_018376515.1). Classification (NCBI taxonomy): domain Bacteria; kingdom Bacillati; phylum Bacillota; class Negativicutes; order Veillonellales; family Veillonellaceae; genus Veillonella; species Veillonella sp. oral taxon 158. Next base: position 19,497 of record NZ_JAHABE010000005.1, read on the forward strand.
TATTAGTTACACCATATCTTACTGAATTGTTGGTGCATAAATCACTTGGCGAAGATTCACCGTGCGAAGTTCGTCCATCGCAGGGGCCACTTTTTCGTCCACAGGTTTCACGCGATTGTTGCCGTCTTTCATTGCTTCGTTCAAGCTGAAGATAACCATTTCGTTCATGTAGAAACGCAGTTCGTCATCATGTACATTGGCCGTATTGCGATCCAAGATGTCGATGATTTGTTGCGCGTAGTCCAATTTAGCGTTTTCAGATACAGTCGCATGCTCTGTAAAGAACTGTTTGTAATCGTTGTACAAACGATCTAATGCCATGCGCGCATAGCTGTCGTTTTTGTAACGATGACTCACGATGTACCAGCTGCGACGAACGTTCATGTAGTACAACACATTGTTACGGTAACGCTCTTGACCGGTCATAATGCGGGAATCATCCATGATACGCTTGCCCTTTTGATCCAATTGGAATTGTGTGAAAGCATTCACTACGTCCCAAACTTCTTCGCTAGGTACAGGAATAGCCACTTCTGCTTCAATCACGTTTAATGGTTCAGCTGGTTGTTCCGGCATCATCAATCGATCTTGAGCCGCATCCACTTGGCCCACCGCACACACACACGCAAGTGCCAATATAGGCATAATTTTTTTGAATTTCATACATTCTCCTGATAATCAGTCGCCCTGCGAAGGGCGGCTTTCATATTCCTTACATAACTAGACTAAGAATTCTCCCTTATTTAGAAAGACCCACTTGTTGCATAAGTAATGCGATTTGAGCTTTCATTTGTTCATTATCTTCCTTCACAGAGGATAATTCATCAATACGTTGTTGCATACGTGCATTATCCTCCTTAACAGAAGACAACTCATGGAGGCTTTCTTGCATGCGTGCATTTTCAGCTTTCAACGCTGTTACTTCATCTTGCAACACATAAATAGAGCTGATAGGACCGCCCTTATAACGTTCAGGAACAGCTTTCTTCGCATCGGAAGTGCCGAATTTACGAGTTACACCAGCATTCACCATGTTATGGTGGCTACCTACGGACATCCCTACATGGAACATTGTATCTTCCGCCGTGTAATGTGCAATGCCTAGAGCCGCCGCCGTTTCACCGCGATAGTTGCCGATGCCGGCCATCACCTGAGTCGGTTCCAACGGATCATACTGAATAGGTTTCAACGCTGAAATTGCCGCCGCATGAGCGCCCACACGTTGCGTTTCGCCCGCTACCGCATTAATGGCATTTGACAAGCCGCCAGTAGCATCTTTCAATTGATTTACGTTAACCGCATCGGTACCATTTACGCCAGGGCCGACATTGGTAATTGTATTACCGCCGTTATCCAAACCGTTTTTAGTAAGGCTTACAGTATTTCCGTTAGCAGGTGTAATCGTTACACCGCCACCGTTCATAACTATAGTATTACCTGCAGCATCTTTAGTTGTGACTGTTTCAAGACCTTTCAAATCTTTCGCCATACGAACCTTAAGGTTGCCAGCACCATCAGATACGACACCTAAATTATCTTCTGTAGTCAACTTGCTAGCATCAGTGATACCGCCGATTACATTTACTTGTTCGTTAAGCTTTTTCTTGATAACATCACCGGAGTCACCACCGTATTTCATACCGTCGTCTTTAGTCGCCACTTGATGTGTCTTACCGTTTTCGTCTTGGTATTTAATGCGAGTGATTTCTTTACCTTCGAGATCAGGATCTCCTTTTTCAACAGTGATATCTGCGCTACGACCATCTTTGCCGTTTAAGCCAATGTGACCAATGCCGTCTTTACCGGACATGGATACAGCATCTTTACCGTCTTTGCCTGTGATACCTACTTTGCCGTCTGTACCGTCAGCACCATTAGGACCAGTAATAGATACGCCATCTTGACTGTTTTTACCAACTTTTACCTTATCAGTAGTTAAGCTGTCAGTCTTAAGGTTTTTCGCCATCTTGATATTAACATTACCATCTTGGTCGGCTACTGTTTTAATATTTTCGCCGGAGTATTTATCGTCAGACTCTGTACCTTCACCTTTGATAGTAACCTTTTGGCCTAGATTACGGTGGAATTCACCTGTATTACCAGCAAAATCCATACCTTTTTTCGTGATTTCATCACCTATGTTATTAATCTTATTATCTAAGGATTTGTGAGATTTTTGCAATTGATCTTCTGTAGCCGCACGACCGCTTGTGATGTTGTCAGGATCCCAATCTTTGTTTTCTAGGCCTGTCACATAGCCGTCTTTACCATCAACAGAGACTTTACCTGCTGCAATCTTACCATCTTTACCATCGATAGTCACCTTATCACCAGCTTTAATTGTACCGTTTTCACCGTCAATTGTTACGTTGCCAGCTTTAATAGTACCTTTGTTGCCGTCGATTGTAACTTTATCACCAGCTTTGATAGTACCTGTAGTACCATCCATTGCGATTTGTTTCGTAGCATCAGAGCCCAATGTCACTTGATCTTTAAGACTTACTTCATAGTTCTTGGAACCATTCGCATTGGTGCTAGGTGTCACAGTAATATTATTACCTGCAGATACCGTTGTGGATGCAGCTGCTGTAGCTTTATCCAATTGAGATTTATTAACCGCATCTTTAGGATCCGTACCGTCGGCTACATTCGTAATCTTATTACCGCCGTTATTGAGGCCGTCCTTTGTGAGGCTCACCTTATTACCGCTGGCAGGATTGATTGTCATACCGTCACCGTTGATAACAGTGTTATTACCACCGTTTGTGAAAGTTGTAGACGTTAAACCCTGTAATTCTTTCGCCAATTTTACATTCAATGTACCGTTACCGTCGGATACAACACCGATATTATTGTCGGATAATTTAGCTACATCAGCACCGCCTTTGATAGTTACGGTATCACCTAATTTTCTGTTGCTTACGGCACCGGTATCACCGGCAAAGTTCAAGCCTTTTTCAATAGTTTTATTGATATCGGAGATATCCTGTTTATTCTTATTGATGTTCTGCGTATTGTTGGCGATATCTCCGGCATTTTTAGTGATGTTCTGTTTGTTACCCGCAATATCCTGTTTATTTTTGTCGATGTCGGATCTATTCGTATTAACTTTGTCGTTAACCTTCTTCAACTGATCTTCCGTAGCACCACGACCGGATACAGCCACTGGATTATCCACATTCCAATCCGTATTCGTGAGACCTGTTACATGACCTGTATCACCATCTACAGTTACAGGGTGGGCAGCACCGACATTGATTTTATTGCCTAAACCGACAGTAAATTCCTTACCGCCATTCGCATTCGTACCTTCCGTTACGGTTACATTCGCATCCTTTGCTTTCACAGTGGATGCCTTCGCAGTACCGTTGATAGCTTTTTGTAACTGACCGTAGTTAACTGCATCATTAGGATTACTACCATCCGCCAAGTTGGTAATCTTCTGATTGTTCGCATCAATACCATTCGGCGTTACATAAGTCTTACCGTCTACAGTCAAGCCGTCATTGTTGATAGTCGTACTGCCGGCAGTAACGCTTTCTAGACCGGTTAACGTTTTCGCCAATTTTACATTTAATGTATCCGTTCCGTTGGATACAACGCCGATATTATTATCGGATAGTTTTGTCGGATCGGTCACACCACCGACAATATTCGTCTGTTCACCAAATTTACGAGTAAATTTATTAGCTGTAGCCGATGCAGCTTTCACATCACCAGCATATGCCACGCCCTTATCCATCTCCGAAGTAACTGCATGCAATTGACTGCCGTTGATAGCATCCGTAGAAGTATCGGAAATACGACCTGCCGCTACATTAGTAATTGTCCGTTCCATGCCTGCCTTGCCGACACTTACGGTGGATGCCGGATTAATACCTGCAAAGTTATGTACAGCCCCGTTAATGGTTGCGGAAGGTGTCGCTACAGCTGCTGCCGTTTCAGAACCGGTCCCCAGAGCTACAGCGCTTTCATTATCTACCTTTGTATTATTACCGAGAGCCACAGCATTTTTCGCCGTCACGGAAGCATTGTTCCCGAGAACCATAGCCCCATCAGCGGAAACATTGGAGTTACTGCCCACTACATAAGAATTATCGGCCGTAATACTGTTCTTATAGCCGAATGCACCAGACATATTACCTTTAACAGTACCGTCTGTAACAGTTGTAATTTTATCCTGATCGGCACCTGCACCACTACCATTTGCTTCCGTCGTGGTCATAACAGTAGCGGAACCGATAGTATTTCCTGCACCGATAGCATACGCCTGATTACCGTAAATCGTATTCTTGGAACCAACAGCAGCAGACTCTTTCCCGGATTTAGAACCGTCTTTCATATCTAAACCGACCTGGTTCGTATCACCGATAGAGGATGAACGATCACCGTAAGCACCAACCTGCGTACCAAGAGCAAGAGAATTTGTTCCCCAACTACGTGTCATGATACCGATGCCGGTGCTGGCTACACCTTTAGTCAAAGAGTTGATACCAATTGCTGTAGAGCCTGTACCATAGGCTTCGCTCAATGTACCGATAGCCGTAGTTGCATCACCGATAGCCGCCGTATTTGCATATTTACCTTTTACATTAATAGATGCCGAACCAAGAGTGCCGGCGAATTTATCTTCAATTTCCTTGTTAAAGCTCTTTTTAATACCGTTTCCAGCAGCCAATTGAGGCACAGTTGTTTCCAATTCAGTACGAGCCATATCGATATCATCACCGCCGATGGCAACGGATGAATTACCGATAGCTCTTGTATCTGCACCGAGAGCAAGAGACTGTGTACCATAAGTTTTCGCAGTGCTGCCGATAGCTACACCTTGCGCATATTTAGGGTTAACAGTACCGCCATCATTCTTAATTTTTACATTTGTTTCCGCAGATGCACCGATAGCCACATCACCACGAGCACCGTAGGAAGCAGCATCCGCCCCCATAACAACAGCGCCGGATCCAGGATTACCATGATGCGTAGAAACAATACTCTTTGCGGAACGACCGATAACGATATCTCCGTTTTCCAAAGCTTGTGCCCCTTGACCTATAGCTACTGTACTTGTCGGGATATTCGTGCCTACAGTACTTTCACCGGCTGCTTTTGCACCTGTACCGATAGCAATAGAATTAGTACCCCGAGCATTTGTGCTATCACCAATTGCGATACCACCGTCATTTTCAGCTTGTGCGTTGATACCATTTTTAATCGGTGCCCCCAAAGCATCCGTAGGCATCATAACGCCCGTCAACATAACGGCAAGCGCAGTAGCACCTACCATTTTAGAAAATACAACCGACAAAGAAGAACGTTTCGTCATGTTCTTTGCTGTTTCCGCTACGACTACGTAACACCCCTTTGTACGATTCCAAATTACTTTAAAAACTCGATTCATCAATCTTACCCCTTTAAATTAAACTAACTATATCCACTTACATAAAAATTACAGTAACCAATCGATAATCACTGAGACTATATCGATTTTCTCAAAATCATATAACTAAAATACCACATTTTACTGTATAAGTAAAATTTTTTTCATTTTATTTTCACATAATTATGCGTTCAAACTATCAATTTTTCGATATACAAAAATATCGAGGCACCGTCACTCGAACAGCCCTCGATATTCTTATATATACTATTAAATTATTCTATTGGATTGTCGGTGCATTAATCGCGGTGCGAAGATCAACCACATGAGTGTCCTCCATCACAGGAGCACCTTTTTCGTCGACCGGTTTCACGCGATTATTGCCATCTTTCATAGCTTCGTTCAAGCTGAAGATAACCATTTCGTTCATTTTCACCTTTCAATGCTGTTAGTTCATCTTACTCTCATTATATTAAGTATTTAAAAGTTGTAAATATACATTTTTACTTAAATAGAATAGGAGATTATGTTATAATAAATACATCCAATATTTTCAATATAAAGACAGGAGGTATTTTATGAATACCAAACATTATGATCTTATCGTCCTAGGTTTCGGCAAGGCTGGTAAAACATTAGCAGCTAAATTTGGCTCTATGGGCAAATCTGTAGCTATGATTGAAGAAAACCCACTTATGTATGGTGGCACATGTATTAATATTGCATGTATCCCAACTAAAACGATGATTATAGCTGCATCAAAAGGCTTATCTTACGATCAAGTATTAAACCAACGCGAGGTAGTTACATCTCGTTTACGCAATAAAAACTTCGGTATGTTAGATACTAATGAACATGTCGATGTATATACTGGACATGGTGAATTCATTAGTAATAAAGAAATTGCCATTACAGTTGGGGAAGATAAAATCATCTTATCTGGTGAAACAATTATTATTAACACTGGTGCTGTAGCGATTAAGCCTAACATTGATGGCATGGACACAGCAACAGGCTTCTATAATAGCACAGAAATCCAACAATTATCCCCTCAACCAAGTACTCTAGGCGTCATCGGCGCGGGCCCTATCGGCCTTGAATTTGCCAGCCTATATGCTAAACTAGGTACAAAGGTAACAGTATTTAATATTGAATCTGGTATCTTAAAACGGGAGGAACCTATCGTACAAGAATTAGCTAATGAGTACTTGACTGAGCAAGGTATTACTATTCTTAACGATGTAACATTAAACTCTGTATCTAATGATGGCAACAAACCTGTTATCACAGCAAATGGTCAAAACTATACGTTTGATGCCGTTTTATATGCTACAGGTCGCAAACCAAATACAGCTAACATCGGTTTAGAAAATACGGATATTACTACTAACGAACGCGGCGCTATCGTAGTGAATGATACATGTGAAAGCTCCGTTCCTGGCGTATATGCAGTAGGCGATGTAAACGGTGGTCCTCAATTTACGTATATTTCTCTCGATGACTTCCGCATTGTGTTTGGTGCTCTTACAGGTAATGGCCAATACACATTAAAAGATCGCAAAAATATTCCTTACACAACATTCTTAACACCTCCACTCGCTCGTGTAGGTCTTACAGAAGAAGATGCTATCAACAAAGGATATACAGTTAAAACTAAAGAAATGCTCGTAGCTACCATGCCAAGAGCTCATGTAAACGACTATTTAAAAGGTGCTTTTAAAATTGTAGTAAATGCAGAAAACAATTTAATCCTTGGTGCTACACTTTATTCTCAAGGTGCTGAAGAGTTGATTAACCTCATTAAAATGGCTATGGACAACAACATTCCATATACATATTTTAAAAATCAAATCTTTACACATCCTACCATGGCAGAGAACTTAAACGACCTTTGTAACTTTTAATGCCATAAACAAACTCAATAACAATTGATATATACTGAAAAATAAAAGGGCGCTCATTAGCTTATATATGCTAATGAGCGCCCTTTAACTATTTAGAAAATAAGGTGCGATTTATAGTTATATACCCTGAATTGAGATACTACAGATTATAATGACAAAGTTCTACTAAATTTCCATCAGGATCTCTTAAGTAAATGCTTTCCATATTTAAAACTTTCATAAAAACCTCTATCTACTGTAATGTAACCTATTCATAGTACCTATTATTAAGATAGTTCCATATAGCATCTGCAATTGTTCTCTCTATTAGTTTTTTGTAAATAATCTACGTACTACCTTTTGTAGTTTTGGTGTTAACACAATAGCTACAATGATACCAGCCGCACTGGTAATCAAGGAGTATTGGATTTTGCTAGCTGCTACAGCCGCGCTGTTAAGAACAAACCACCAAGCAATGAAGTAACCAAAGGCAGTCCAAATAGCACCGATGATGAGAGCTACTAAAATACGACTAAAAGATGCTGTCGGTTTATTGATAGATGGAGGCAAGTAGCCAGCTGTCATACCACCTACGATGAGACCTGCAATACCTTTAATAAAGAAAGAGAATACAATGTATTGCGTATGTCCACCAAAAAGATCAAATAATGCGGAACCAATAGCCGCACCTAAACCACCATATAAACCACCGAATAGAATTGATGTCGTAAAGAGAGCAGCGGAACCTAAATGAACCATGGCCCCACCTGGTATTTCAATGCGAATCGTTGTTGCTACTGCACATAAGGCAGCAATAAAACCGATATATACAATATCGCGAGTCTTTAATTTCATAATAAACTCCTTCCCTTTTCTTAAGAACTATACTCAGTATATCAGATGATAAGTACTATAAAAATACCGAATTTATAGGAATTAATATATTACCAATAAAAATGAAGAACTACAAAACAGCACCTATACCATTCTATAGGTGCTGTTCTATATTTTATCTCATATATAATTAGATTTTTGCTCGTTTCAAGCGAAGGGAGTTACCCACAACGGTGACGGAACTAAATGCCATTGCTGTGCCTGCAATCATAGGATTTAATGCACCGATAGCAGCCAATGGAATACCAATGCAGTTAAAGATCAATGCCCAGAATAGATTTTGTTTAATATTAGTCATAGTCTTACGACTGAGGCGTACTGCTTGTACTAGTGTGTGTAAATCATTTCTTACAAGAACGATATCTGCTGCCTCTACCGCAATGTCTGTACCACTACCGATGGCAAAACCAATATCTGCAGTTACAAGAGCAGGTGCATCATTGATACCGTCGCCTACCATACCTACTACAAGACCTTTATCTTGTAACTCTTTTACCTTGCTAGCTTTATCTTGTGGCAAGACTTCTGCAATAACATGAGTAATACCTGCTTGTTTAGCAATATATTGAGCCGTACGTCGATTATCACCGGTAAGCATCCACACATCAATACCTTGAGACTGTAATTCTTTTACAACCTCAATAGTTTCTGGACGCAATTCATCCTCTACAGCCCACAAAGCACTGATTATACCATCTACAGCTAACACAGAAACGGAAGCACCTTGTTCTTCAAAACGAAGAATATCGTCTTGAACCGCACTTAAATCGTAACCTAATTCAGTCATCCAACGGCTATGACCAAGCTGTACAGATACGCCTTGGTATGCCCCTTGTAAACCTTTACCTGGTACATCACCAAAACTTTCAAGTTCAACAGCTGTACCTTTATAGCCACGATCTTCACCGTAGTACACCATAGCTTTAGCAATCGGATGTGATGTACCACTTTCAAGAGCCATCATAATAGACATATTTGTGCTTTCATCACCATTATAGTTTTTGAAAGCCGTCACATCTAGCACACCTTGTGTGAGGGTACCAGTTTTATCCATAACGATAGCATCAAGTTTTCCTGCTTTTTCAAGATATTCCGCACTCTTAATGAGAACACCATGTTCTGCACCTAGACCAGAGCCAACCATGATAGATGTTGGCGTTGCAAGACCAAGGGCACATGGACACGCAATAACGAGGACTGCTGTGGCATTAATGAGCGCCACATTGAGAGAATCGCCCATTACAAAGTACCAAACGAGACCTGTTAGAATAGCAAGGCCAATAACGATAGGAACGAAGTATTGTGCTACGATATCAGCAATACGTTGAATGCTCGCTTTAGAGGTTTGTGCCTCTTCTACAACCTTAATGATTTGGGACAGCATTGTATCGGAACCAATACGCTTCGCTTCCATCGTGAAAGCACCACTCAAGTTAATGGTCGCCCCAATTACCTCTGAGCCTACTTGTTTTTCTACAGGCAAGCTTTCACCTGTGAGCATAGCCTCATCTACTGTAGAATAGCCGTCAGTAATTGTACCATCCACTGGGATTTTTTCGCCTGCCCGTACTTGTAAAATATCGCCGGCTACTACTTTAGAAGTAGGAATATCTACAAACTCACCGTCACGCAACACATGAGCCGTTGCAGGTTGTAAGGCAATCAATTTTTGAAGTGCTTCAGAGGTACGCCCTTTTGCAATCTCTTCTAAGAGTTTACCAAGAAGGATAAAGGTAATGAGCCACGCAGAGGTTTCAAAGTAAATGCCATGAGGACCTAGCTCAGGATGGAACTGCCAATTATAAATACTGAATAGATACGCTACTGTCGTACCCATTACTACGAGAACGTCCATTGTAAGAGCACCATTTTTCACGGCACTCCACGCACTCTTATAAAACATGAGGCCAGGTCCGAACTGAGCGATAGTAGCTAGAATAAACTCAACCCATACAGGCAATGCTTCAATACCAAATCGATGGAGGGTCATATTCACCATCATAGGCACAGCCATACAAGCTGCAATTATTAATCGGATAATATGAGGCTTTAAATTAACCTTTTCTATTTCCTGCTTTGTTTCATCCGCCTCTTCAGCACCAAAGCCGATATTTGTAATAGCCTCTATAATCTGTTGTGGATCTACGCTAGAGCCCTCTTTATATTCAACGCTACCCTTTCGAGTTAAGAGATTTACCTTTACAGACTCTACACCATCGACTTTAGAAACAACGTTTTCAACGCGCTTTACACAGGCAGCACAATGCATACCTGTTATATCAAACTCTTGTTTCTTTTTACTCATAGTATCACTTCTTTCTAACAGTATATGTAAAGTTATGTACACTTATAGCAATACAAGACTTATGACCATAAACTTATAGTATACATAGCTTGTATTAATAATATAGCTTTTTAAAAAATTCTATCATATAACATATGAACATATTTACATGAGTACTTATTCATACGTCTATATTTAATAGTAACATAAATTCTCATTACGTCAATATCCTACTAAATCTAGAGGATTATTCCTTTTTTATAGGGGAATTAACATGTCCCCACCTATACACAACATTCATAAATAGATTATAATAAAGTGATGATGAATAAACATAAACTTTGATTCTAAAGGAGGTGAAAATATGCCTGAATCAATGAGTCCTACAGTAGAATTTACTTCGGTAGCGAAGGAATTTCGCCATGAATATATTGTTGATAAATCACGATTTATCACAACTATTTACCCTTGTACAACTGAAGAAGAGGCGCAAGCTTTCATTGGTCGCATCAACAAAGAGTTTTGGGATGCCACTCATAACTGTACAGCCTATGCATTAGGACCTAAGCAAGAACAACAACGATCTTCCGATAATGGCGAGCCATCTGGTACAGCTGGCAAGCCAATGTTAGAAGTGCTTAAGAAAACTGGTATAACCAATGTTGCAGTCGTTGTAACTCGCTATTTTGGTGGTATCAAACTAGGTGCTGGTGGCTTGATTCGTGCATATTCACACTCTGTTGCGGAAACATTACGTCTTGCCCCTAAAGAACTACACACAACACGAACTCAACTACAAGCGACCATCGATTACTCACTATATGGCGCAGTAGAAAGATTTGTACAAGACAAAAAACTACATTATGAAGCGAACTTTGGTGAACATGTAACGGTAACAATCTTAGTCCCCCCTACTGATGTGGAGGGCGTACAAAAAGAGCTCCAAGACATGAGTCATGGAGCTGCAGATTGTACAATATTAGATTCTATTGAAGTGGTACTACCGCTAGATGAATCATCTAACCAATAGACACTAAGCAATTAGTTGCCGTGGTTAACTAAACCTGTTACACCTTGACTAAGTTCACGACGTTTTTCATTAGTCAACGGATGAGGCCACACGCGTTCAAGTTGTTTTTTACGACTTAAACCAGTATTGTGTGCAGTCATTAATCTACGTGCTTCCCAGTTACGAATTGCTTTACTTAATGTTCTTTTTACCACGCCCATAGTAGTACCCACTTTCTTAACCACCGTCATTATATCAAAAATTGTGATAAGGATAGAAAGTTTATTTCACATTTAATTAACTCACTATTTCCTTGTTGAGTATAGTATATATGCCATTTTATAAAATGTGAAATGACGGTTACTTAGTTCGTTATAATTTTTATTTATTTTATTTTGTGTATAATAGGGAGATTCCATGGATACATCTTACTACCACAATTTTATTACCCTCGTTCAAACGGGCAATATGACGCAGGCCGCAGAGATTCTTCATATTACACAACCAGCGTTAAGCAAGCAGTTGAAATATTTAGAGGCTGAATTTGGAGCCCAGTTAATCAATATCAAACGCGGGCAACGAGGATCCAACTTACAATTAACAGATGCTGGTAAAATCTTCTATGAAAAGGCACAACAGCTTTGCTCTATTGAAGAATCTACCTATAATGCTGTACAACAATTGAACTCTCGCATTGAAGGTACCTTGCGTATTGCAACCTCTGCTTCTCGTTCAACCCCGATTGTACAGCAATATTTACCAGCCTTTTCTATGAAATATCCGTCTGTTCACTTTGAGATTTACGAAGGTCTCATGACAAATGTAGTAAATCAACTCATCAACGGCAGTGCTGAATTAGGTATTGCTAACATTCAGATGGTAGACACTGATAAATTTGATATTCTTCTTACCCAAGAAGAACATTTATATGCTATCTTCCGTCGCGATGTATTCTGGACAGATCGTGAACATGATACCATCACTTGGGAAGACATCAAAAAATGTCCTCTATCCCTCTCTGGTGGCTCTGTAAGGATGATTATGCAATCTAGCTTAACAGACATGGAACAACTCAATGCAGTGGCTATAACTACTACTAAAAGCTCCGCCATTGAATGGGCTTCTTCTGGCCGCACTGTATCATTAGTTCCAATGGATGCAAAAGAATTAATCAACCATCGTAAGATGGCCCGCATCAAATTGCCAGAATTCTCAGGGGACTTTAAAAAAGCCTTTATCACTCTTAAAGGACATGCTTTATCTCCTGTAGCACAGCAATTTATCGATTTCTACAAAGCTTATGTTTAATTAAGAATAGGCAAAACGATTACCACAATATGACTTTAATAGAGCATACTACTGTAGCTGCTATAAATATAGCCTTCAGTAAAATACATAAGAAAAGACCTAGTACAATATGTACTAGGTCTTTTTGCATCATATCTTGTATATCAGTAAAGCTTATGGTTGTACAGTAAAACTTATGATTGTGCAGGAAAACTTATGGTTGTGTAAGTTTACCATAGATATGATTAGATTAAGCTTGATGAACAGCACCTACAATATCAGTGATACTGTTTAAATTATATTGTTCTACATATACACTCATTTCACGGGCAATACGTGAAATGGTCGTTGGATCTACCATCGTAGCAGTGCCAACTTGAACGGCTTTAGCACCAGCCATCATAAATTCGATAGCATCCTTGCCAGTCATAATACCGCCAAGGCCAATAATAGGAATATTTACCCCTTTATATACTTGGTGTACCATGCGAAGTGCAACAGGCTTTACAGCTGGACCAGATAACCCACCGTAAGTATTTCCCAATAAAGGTTTACGTCGGTGAATATCAATAGCCATACCCAACAATGTATTGATAAGGCTTACCCCATTACCACCGCCAGCTTCAACGGCTTTTGCAATTTCCACAATATCCGTTACATTTGGTGAAAGCTTAACGATAATAGGTTTATCACTGACCTTACGAACGGCCTTCGTTACCTGTTCAACCACCTTTGGATCCACTCCAAAAGCCATACCTTCACGTTCTACATTTGGACAAGATACGTTAACCTCTAGGCCTGCAATACCGTCTACAGATAAGGTTTCTGCCATCCACGCAAATTCTTCAATGGTGCCTGCAGACATATTAGCAAGTAATGGTACATCGTATTTCTTTAAATCTGGCAAAATATCTGTAACAAAATATTCCGCCCCAGGATTTTCAAGGCCGATACAATTCAAAACACCAGATGGTGTTTCTGCAATGCGAGTACCGCGGTTACCATGACGACCTTTTGGAGTCAAACCTTTTACAGAGATAGCCCCTACTTCATTGCTTAGATCAAGGTAGCCTGCATATTCAGGGCCATTACCAAAGGTACCAGACGCAGCGATAATAGGATTTTTCATCTTAATACCGCAATAATCGATAGCTAACTTTGGATTTGGCGTAACGGTGTTATTTAAATCGCGTTCACTCATTAAAAGAACACCTCCTCAGCCGGGAATACAGGACCATCTTTACAAACTTTATAGCGTTTACCTTCTGCACCATCACAACCACAGCCTAAACAACCACCTGTACCACAACCCATGCGCTCTTCAAGAGAAACTTGGCATGGTACATTGAGGTCTTTAGCCACTTGAGCTACACCTTTCATCATCGGCGTAGGACCACAAGTCATAACAGATGTGAAAGAATTAGCATTAATCAGATCTGGCATGATGGCCGTAGGAAAACCTTTTGTACCTACGCTACCATCATCAGTGGTGATATGTACTTTAACAGGCGTATCTTTAAATAAGTCAGCCCAGAAGGTTTCGCTTTCATTTCTAAAACCGAGAATAACTTGTGCTTCTTCCCCTTCTTTCAAATGGGAAGATATGCATAACATTGGTGCAATTCCTACACCACCACCGACGAGAAGCATATTCTTAGATGTAACAAATGGCTCACCCAAAGGACCTAAACAATCTAGAGTATCGCCTGGAACAAGGTGAGTCATAATCTCAGTCCCTTTACCTACGACACGATACAAAAGGGTAATCGTCCCCTTTTCTGCATCAAAGCCTGCATAGCTGATAGGTCGGCGCAATAATGGTGCCGTTGAGTCCGCTACGCGAACATTACAAAACTGTCCTACCTTTGCTTCTGCTGCTTGTTTTGGTGCGTGGATATCCATAATCCACACATCAGAGCCTATTTGCTCATTGCGAACGACTTCGCCCTGTTCTACATAGCCACTCATGATTATTACTCCAATTCAAAATCCTGTAACGCTTCTACAGTATAATTTGCATTATTTATACGATTTGCTACAACTCGTAATACTTCGCATGCTGTATTGAGACTTGTTAAGCAAGGTAGTACTAACGTGCCTTTTATCGTAAGACTACGCCATCCTTCATGACTACTTCGCCATTAACGACTGTAAGTTTTGCTTTACCTTTAACAGTCATGCCATCGAACGGGCTTACCTTACCTTTTGTATAGAATTTATTGCGGTCTACAGTCCATTCTTCAGTTGTAGAGAATACTGTAATATCCGCTGGTTTGCCAACTTCAAGAACACCTGCATCGAGACGCATCAATTCAGCTGGACGAGTACTCATATTGTACACAACTTGATCAATGCTAAGTTTATCTGGACCGTAGGCATTTGTAATAACCGCTGCCAAAGATGTTTCGAGACCGCTAAAGCCATTTGGTGCACAGCAGAACTCATGGTCTTTTTCTTCAAATGCATGAGGTGCATGGTCTGTGATAATAGCATCAATTGTGCCATCTTTCAAACCTTCTAACAAAGCTTGACGATGATCTTCTGAGCGAATTGGAGGAGCCATTTTGAAAGCTGGGTTATATTCGCGTAAATATTCGTCAGTGAAGGATAAATGTTGGCTTGTAACTTCACAAGTTACATTAAGGCCTTTAGCCTTCGCACGACGAACCATATCTACCGTGTTTTTACTACTTACGTGAGCGATATGGATATGACCACCTGTCATTTCAGACAATAAGATATCACGTGCTACAGCCAAATCTTCAGCTACTGCAGGACGACCAGAAACACCTAGCTCATAAGATACAATACCTTCGTGCATATGACCATTTTTAGTCAATGTAATATCTTCCGCATGGTCGATAACCATTTTATTGAACATGGAGGAGTATTCTAAAGCGCGACGCATGAAAGCCGCATTTTCTACGTAGTGACCATCATCGGAGAATGCAACTACACCTGCTTCAGCCATATCGCCTAATTCAGCAAGTTCTTTACCTTCAAGGCCTTTGGATACAGCACCGATGAATTCTACTTTAACTACACCAGTAAGCTCTGCTTGTCTTTGCAAACCTCTTACTAGCATCGCATTATCTACTACAGGATTAGTATTAGCCATAGTTACAACGCGTGTGAAACCACCTGCTGCAGCTGCTTGTGTACCAGAGTGGAAGTCTTCTTTCGCTTCTTGGCCTGGTTCACGCAAATGTGTATGAATATCGATAAGGCCAGGTGCTACGATAAGACCTGTTGCATCATATACTTCAGCGCCGTCTGCACTTAAATTTTGACCAATGGCTGCAATTTTACCATCTTTTACGAGAACGTCTGCTACTTCGTTTTGTTTTTTCGCCGGATTTACTACCGTACCATTTTTAATAAGCAAGCTCACTACCGTCACCTCCGATAATAGTTAAGTACAATACAGCCATACGTACAGCTACGCCATTGCGTACTTGTTCTTGAATTACTGATTGATCAGAATATGCTACATCTGGCGCAATTTCAAGACCGCGGTTCATCGGACCTGGATGCATTACCATTACATCGTCTTTAGCTAATTTCAATACTTCGTTATTGATGCCAAAGATTCGTGCATATTCTCTATTTGTAGGATATAGTGCAGAGTGAATACGTTCTAATTGAATACGAAGTACGTTTACTACATCTGCATTAGCAACTGCTTCACGAATATCATGGTGTACAGTAACACCTAATTTTTCAAGTTCTGGATATACCATTGTACGAGGACCAGCTAGATGTACATCAGCACCCATTTTAGTAAGGCCGTAGATGTTAGATCTTGCTACACGACTGTGCATGATATCGCCGATAATTACTACTTTTAAGCCTTCAAGGGATTCTTTTTTTTCTAAAATAGAGTACATATCTAGCAAGGCTTGAGTTGGATGCTCATGAGCGCCATCACCTGCGTTGATGATGATAGGATCAACTGCTTTAGTAGCATATAAAGGTGCACCTTCTGCGCTGTGGCGCATTACGATAGCATCTGTGCCCATGTAGGACATTGTTAACAATGTATCGCGGAAGCTTTCACCTTTACCCATGGAAGAGCCACTTGGAGAAAGATTGATAACGTCAGCCCCTAAATATTTGCCGGCTAACTCAAAGGAACTACGGGTACGAGTACTTGGCTCCATAAAGAGGTTAATAATAGATTTCCCCTTCAAAAGTGGAACCTTCTTGTCATCTGAAAGTACGATGTTCTTCATTTTCTTTGCCACATCTAAAATCAATTTGATTTCTTCAGGTGACACATTTTGCAAACCTAATAAATGTTTGCCTTTTAGGCTAACTTGTCCCATGATTTCCTCCTAACTCACGTAACAAAAAAGACCTTTTGCCCAGGGCAAAAGGTCAAATAGTTTGCACAAAGAAGCCCTTATGGGCGCTTCAACTATATTCCTTTTTCAGCCTCTCTGGACTAAATTAAAAGGTATTGTATTATGCAATGGTCTCTCGTACCATATACGCATTTTCTTTTTTTATTGTACTGAATCTACCTGTGAAAGTCAATGTAAAACGCAAAATTCATAATGATTTTAAAAAGAGGACAAGCACATAAAATTGCTTGTCCTCTCTATATTTAAACAGCTTTTAACCCCTCACAATAGACTAATTTAACTTAAAAATTTTATCAATTGAAATTAACAGTATTAGCCTAAAGGATAAATTCTTGGAGGATTTTGTTCTTCGTTTTGCTGTTCATTTTGTGGTGCCAATGGAGCTACCGGCGCAGTTGGCATCGGATTCACTTGCACATATTGCTGATCTTGTGGCACTTGCGGTTGTCGTTGATCACGACGACGCGTATTTTGAGATGCCGTCGGTCTTGGCTTAGTTAATTCATCGATAGATACTGCATTTGGAATTGTTACACTCGGTGTATCTTCATGAATATCGTCAAGCTCGTTAAAGGATGGACCAGTCTTAGCAGCTTGAGCCGCTTTACGTTCCGCTTCAATTTGTTGTCGAGCAAGCTCCGCTCGACGACGAGCATTTTCTTGTTGTTCTTTAACGCGTTGAATCGCTTCAGCACGCTCTTTAGCTTTACGTTCGATTTCAGCTTGTGCCAACGCTTGTTGACGAGCCGCTTCAGCCTTGCGCTCCGCTTCAAGATGTGCTTGGTATCGTTCCTCAGCAATACGGCGTGCCTCTGCGGCTTGGCGTTCTGCTTCAGCTCGTTCTGCCGCAAGTCGTTCTTGCTCTGCCTTACGAGCCTCTTCAGCCAAGCGAGCTTGTTCAGCTTTACGGGCTGCTTCAATTCTCGCCTCTTCTGCTTTACGCGCTTCTTCAGCACGTTTTGCTTCTGCTGCTAAACGTGCTTCCTCTGCCTTACGAGCAGCCTCAATTCGTGCTTCTTCAGCTTTACGAGCTTCCTCAGCACGGCGAGCCTCTTCTGCCTTTCTAGCCGCTTCAATTCGCTGTGCTTCTAAAGCAGCTTTCGCCTCTGCTGCTCTACGAGCATCTTCTTGACGTTTTGCTTCAAGAGCTGCTTGCTCTGCTGCACGTTGTGCTTCCAAGGCAGCTTTTGCTTCTGCCGCTATGCGAGCTGCTTCCGCTTTTCGTGCTGCCTCTAAACGTTCTGCTTCCGCCTTACGTGCTGCTTCGATACGGGCCAACTCAGCTTTACGCACTTCTTCTGCCTTGCGAGCTTCCTCAGCTTGGCGTTCAAGCTCAGCCTTTCTACCTGCTTCTATGCGTTTTGCCTCTTCTGCTTGTCGCATTTCTTCGGCTTTCTTAGCCTCTAAAGCTGCTTTTTCTTTTGCCGCTTGTGCCTCTTGAGCCGCTTTTAATTCAGCTGCCTTGCGGTCAGCTTCGGCTTTTTCTGCCATTTTACGCTCAATTTCAGCATGTTTGGCTTCTGCAGCCTTGCGTGCCATTTCTGCTTTTTCAGCAGCTAATTTTGCTTCTTCTGCTTTTTTACGAGCTAATGTTTCCTCCGCTTCTTTTGATTTTTTAAGTTGAGCTTCTTTTTTAGCTTCAGCAGCTGCTTTATCACTTAACTTTTTAGTTTCTTCATGAGCGATATTCTCTGCCTGCTTACTAAGTGTCAATGTGGATTTTGTAGTATCTACAGTACCTTTATTGCTATCTTTACCACCTATAGGTCCTACCGGAATTTGCGTAGTCCCTTGAGTTGGATGACCTAAACTATCTTTTACATCCTTAGGAACATTAACAGCAATAGTTTGATGTTTTTGTGGATTCGCAAGAGATTCAGGAATTAACAAGAACCGTATCGGCAAGTTAGATGCCCCTGCAGGCATAAAGTTTAATGTTAATAAATCACCTGCGTTATAGTTACCCATGATGCGACTATCTAAAATAGTTCCATCCCCAAGTGCAGAGATACCATCAGCACCACCAATATGATAGGTTCGTGTATCTGTTTGACCACGGCGAGCACCTTGTTGGTGTAATGCTTTCACCGTAAAGGAACCAGAATAGGGACCACCAAGAGGGTTAAAATACAATCTAAATGGTTCATTACCCTTTGTAGGAATTTTTAGTGTATAAGATACACCATAGTTACCACGATCGCGAACAAATGCTTTATTTTGCATTTCGTCTACACCGTTGATAAACATATCTTCACGGTCATTACCGATTTCTACAAAAGCACCACCTAATGTCGTATCAAATGGTGTAGTAACCTCCATATTACGCTTAGACCCAGTATAGGTACCACGCAACTGAATTTCATCAATAGGCAAATTTTTCGCCCAATGAGATGCATCTACAGCATCAATACCCATAGGTAGCATCATAACGCGAGCAAATACAGGCGCTTCCGTTTTAATATCTACAATCCCTGTAAATAATGCGTCTTGATATACAGGCGTTTGCTCTAAATCGCTAAATATTAGTTTACGACCTTGTGGTGGAATACTTAATGAATATAATGGTCTAGCATTAGGGCTTTCATTAAGAGGCTGTTCTAAATCTTTACGCGACAAATCACGACCAGCCGCAAAATAGTCAGGTGTGGCTATAGATTTTAACTGTCGCATTACATGGACTGTATTAGGATATGCCGTTTGATTTTCGAGAACAATAGCAATTTTATGAGGCTGATCCATTTCATTTACATGATAAAAATAGATACGGCCATTGCCATTAATTGTACCTGCACTAAGCGTACCACCTACAGGCCCTACGTATTCAGGGCTATCTGATAGGAGTAATGTATCCGTTTGAGATACTAATGTGGGTGGTAACGGAGAGAACTGAAAATATCCAATTGATTGTAAATCTATATCACGAGCCTCTACATGGCCTGTAAGAGCAGCCATGGCGGCCATAGCCGCAGCTACACAATATCTTGATTTATAAGAAAACATATATTATTACCTCTATATTTCTTCAAGCCCCATCGGGTCATATGTAAGTGCTAATGCTTCAATCTTTTTAAGACGGTGGCCAATGCCCGATTTAGACAGTTCACCATCCATTAACTCTTCTAGCTCTTTTAAACTCGCTTCGGGATTTTCCCACCGAAGTCTTGCAACGACTCGCAATTTTTCAGGCAGTTCTTCAATACCGATTTCTCTATCGATAATACGGATGGCTTTTACCTGACGTACCGCTGCATCTACAACCTTTTGTAAATTTGCAGTTTCACAGTTTACCTGTCTATTAATCTGATTTCGTACAGTCTTCATAATCCGTACGTTTTCAAATTCCATGAGAGCAGATTGAGCACCCATGATTTGTAAGCAGTTCGTCACTGCATCGCCTTCTTTAAGGTATACTACATACTCTTCCTTACGCTCTGTTAATCCAGCGTGAATGTGAAAGAGCCGTAACACATGGATAATCTCCCGTGCAAAACTTTCATTGCCCGTCATAAACTCTAGGTGATAATCACTTTGCGGTTTATTAACGGATCCTCCACCTAGGAATGCACCCCGTAAAAAAGCACGTCGAGCCTCCATAGACTTGAGCCAACTGCGTGGAATTTGTTCAGTTACAGGCCATAGTGCAAGGTCTTCTAAAGCTTTACGCCCCTCCATAGATGGTTCTACAGATAAGGTATACATATTTTTCTTACGCAAGTTTAAGCCTTGTCGTACTAATACATTAGTAGGTAATTCGTATTGTTTCTTTAAAATACCTAGTAAACGACGAGCTACCGCATTATTAGCCGTAGCCAATCGAATTCCTACGGCACCTTTCATACCTAAAATGATGGATCCACCCATGCGCAATAAGCAGGACGCTTCAATTTTCATGGCCACATCTGCATCACTAGAGGATTCATATTGGCATAATTCATTTTTTACATCTTCTGCAAATGACATGGGTATCCTTTCTTATTAATGATCGTCTCGTTGGAGATAATATTCTAGGATATGTGGTTCTGTGTTAGATTGCATAGCACGAACGATATCCATAATGACTTTGCCTAACCGTTCTGGATCATGAACAGCTGGCTTTTTAGAACTAATCAAGGTAGCACGAATTGTACGAATACCTTTAGCTTGTAATTTTTTCGTATCTAATGCTACAGGTTCAGAGCCTACCGCACTATATTGCTCAACCATTTGAATTGGCAACGGACCGTCATTAGCTAAAACAGTATCTACAATACCTTCCCCACCATGAGCAATTAAAGCCTCTACATGGTCATTTAATGTATAACCCGTAGTTTCACCTGGCTGCGTCATAACATTAGCAATATAGATTTTATTGGCCTTACTTGCTCTTACATGAGAGGCAATCTTATCGGTCAACAGATTTGGAATAATACTAGTATATAAACTACCAGGACCAAAGATGATTACATCGGCTTCATCGATGGCACGCAAAGCAGCACCTTCCGGCTTTGGTTGAGCAGGATCGCTGTAAATACGTTGAATGCGCTTTCCGGAATTCGGAATATTGCTTTCACCTTCTACGATAGTACCATCGGTCATCTCCGCTACTAACTTAATGAACTCAGTAGACGACGGAATTACACGACCTCGTACACGCAATAATTTACTAGCCGCTTCGAGAGCCTCCTCCACATCACCATCATATACTTGAGCAAGTGCTGTGATAAAGAGGTTACCAAAACTATGCCCAGATAGCTCATTTTCCCCTTCAAAGCGGTAACGGAACAGGTTTTCCATAACCCCTTCTTGTTCAGCTAATGCAATCAAGCAGTTTCTCAAATCGCCAGGAGCAATCATTTTAAAATCTTGACGCAAGCGACCAGAAGAACCTCCATCATCAGCCACAGTTACAATAGCTGACAAATTTGACGTATGAGACTTCAAGCCACGCAATAAGTTTGATAACCCCGTGCCACCGCCGATAACGACGATTTTTGGGCCCTTATCAAGGCGAATATTCTGGAAAATAATATCCGATACTTTGCTATCAGGATTTGGTAATACAGCACGAATAATCGTTTTAATAACCTTACTCGTACCGATGAGCATCAGTATAGCACCGATGGATAATAGTACAAACCCTACAGCAATGAGAACATTATAATTGTAAAAGCCCGTTAAATCATAAGAAAAGGCTAGTACAATATCTTCAAGCACGGCTAACCATTGATAGTTGAACATCAATGAAATACCAATAATTAATAGACCTACACCAACACTAAACAGGGCAAGCCAACGTTTTATATTTAGGCCCGGACTTAGCCACCGAAACCATCTTTTTCGCAACATAAGAACCCCTATCTAGTTACCAAGTGTTTTAATTTCATGAGGATTAAAGTCTTCTTCCACATTATTTTTCATCATATCTCGATGTTCAACAGATACGCGGTAGCCCTTTTCAAGCAAGTGAGAGTATAAGGATTCTGCCATAGCAACAGATCGATGCATACCCCCAGTACAGCCTACAGCTACGATAAATTGAGATTTGCCTTCTTGTTCATAATTTGGCACAAGAAAATCTACCGTATCAAAGAAGCGTTTTTTAAACTCATCTGTCACTTCGAAAGAGTGAATATATTCATTAACGGCCTTCACGCGACCTGTTTTATGTCGGAATTCAGGAATATAAAACGGATTTGGTAAGAAGCGTACATCCCATACCATGTCCGCATCGAGAGGAATACCATATTTAAAACCAAAGCTAACTACCGTAATAGCCATGCCATGACCTTCATCCACTTGAGTAAAGCGAGTTTTTAAATACTCTTTAAGACTAGCTGTTTTCATATTTGTAGTATCAATGATGAAGTCTGCTTTATGGCGTACAGAATTAAGAATTTGACGCTCTTTTTTGAGACCAGTCGTAATCAACCCATCTGGAGCCAATGGATGGCTCCGACGACTTTCTTTATAGCGACGAATTAATGTTTCATCAGTAGCGTCCATGAATACGATTTCAAAATCTACCTTCATATCTTTTAATCTATCAAGAGATGAAGAGAGAGCTTCAAAGAACTCACCACCACGAATATCTACAACTAAAGCTACCCGATTTGTACGCTCCCCACCTTGACGGCAAATTTCACTCAATTTTGGTATCAGCACAGGTGGAATATTGTCGATACATAAATATCCCATATCCTCTAAGGCCTGTAATACTTGAGTTTTACCAGCACCAGACATGCCAGTAACGATTAATAAACGAAAGGCTTCCATAGTTTTACTCCATTATAAAAGATTCTCTTCAATCCAGCGGGCCACACCATCTTCATTATGGTGACCACAAATTGCATGAGCTACAGATTTCACATGATCAGTAGCATTTTCAACAGCTACTGAATAACCGGTTTCACTGAGCATTGAAATATCATTCTCTGCATTGCCAAAGGATATAATATTCTCTAAACCGATGTGATTATCAAAAGCTAACTGTGCCAAAGCACGCCCTTTAGATACATTTGGAGCAATGATTTCTAAAAAGTCACGTTGACTGCGAACTAATGTAACTACATCCCCCACCAAAGGCGTTAAGGTATTAATAATTCTATCAATACCTTCTACAGTATCGATAGCAATTAATTTATTAGGTTCGGATATTAAATTATATAATTCATCCCCTAAAAACTCCGCTTTAGCACCTGTTTGGGCTTCATAAAGATCAGACTGCCATGTTTTATGGTGGCATAATAAGTGATCATCCACATAGGATTGAATGTGCCAATTGTATTGTTTAGCTAAATCAAAAATACGACGTACAGCCTGAATAGAAACAGTCTGCTCAAAAAGCTTACGCTCCGTCTCTAACTCTTGAATAAGGCCACCTGAAAACAAAATCATCGGTACATTACCAAGCTGTAAAGCCAAGCCAATAGGCTTAGCCGTCTGGTACATGCGCCCCGTAGCTATAGTGATGGCAATCCCTTTTTTATGCAGCCTTTGTAATACATCTATAGTATAGTCAGAAACAGTATTATCGCTGCATACTAAGGTTTCGTCACAATCGATAGCCACCATTTTAATACAAGAAAAGGAAGGGTTCATATTTGCCTCCTTTATAGGAAAATCTAATACTCTTTATTATACCATTTATAGCACTTATATACATAGAAATAACCTTGTTTCACGCTAACAAACTTAATATGTATCTATTATTTAACCTTACTAATAAATAAACCCCAAAATTATTTTACGTACATCATGAGTATTAAAAGGTTAAACTTAAATAGCACAATAAAAAGTCTTATATATCAATTTCACATAGACCTATATATGTTACACACAAAAAAGAGACTCCCGAAGGAGTCTCTTTTGTATTGATAACTATCAAATTAGAATTTGTAGTTAAGGTCTGCACGGTAGAAGTCAGCTTTGTCGTTACCGTTTTGGTCTTTCCAGTCGAAACCGTAGTTAGCGGACAAACCAACATTGTTTTGCAATGCATAGTCAACGGAAGCCATCCAACCTTTAGCATTTGTAGTGTACAAGTGGTTGTAAGTAGTGTCAACGATAGGAGCATTAACTTTTGCATCGAAGTATTGACCTTTTACACCCCAAGTACCTTGTTTTTTGATGTCGTAGTTACCGAAACCAACGCCTGCAGTCCAAGCAGTGGAGTCGTCAACATGGGAGTCTTTCAACCATTCGCCGCCTACCCAAACTTTGTCGAAGTTAGCGTCAGCGTTGAAACCGTAGATGTTTTTGTAACCATTAGAGCTATCTTGGTTTACACGATTGTAGAAACCACCAACTGTAGTGTGTTTACCTAATTTACCATTTAAACCTACATATGTATGAGTTACATTGTCAGATTTAGATAAGGAATTATCCCAAACAACAGTGCCATTAGGATCAATTTGAGGATTACCATTAGAATCAAGTTTTGGAGTACCAGTAATCAAGCCGATATTACCAGATACCATATAACCGTATGCAGCTTGTAAGTTTACTTTATCGTTACCAGCGTTGAATTGAGCACCGTCGAATGTACCGTCAAATGCTAAACCGCCACCAAGAACTTGGTTGAAACGACCAGCTTTCAAGGATACGCGTTCGCCGAATTTGTGGTTAACATAAGCGCGGTCAACTTTTACACCAACATCTTTTGTATCACCCAATTCAAAGTTATCAGAAGCTACACGAACTACTGCGTCTGTACGATCGTTAACTTTTGCGTTGAATTGCAAACGTGCACGAGCGTCGAATTTGGAGTTATCATGTTCAGCATCACGGTAACGAAGACGAGCATCACCAGTAACTTTTACGTTACCAACGCGGTCTTCCAAGCGAGCTACACGAACGCCCAAGTTGTTCAATTCGTTGGAGAATTCATCAGCCAAACGGTTGATCATAGCTTGTTGTTCAGCGTTAGCGCGGTCTTGGTTAGCCATAGCTTTAGCTACCATTTGAGCCATTTCGTAACGAGTGATGTTGTTTTGGCCTTTGAAAGTGCCATCTGGGTAACCGTTAACAATACCAGCGTTTGCCAATTGGGAAACTGCTTGGTATGCCCAAGAATCTGGAGTTACGTCGGAGAATGGGTTAGCTGCGAATGCAGTAGTTACACCCAAAACTGCTGTTGCTGCGAAGATTGCTGCGAATTGTTTTTTCATAGTTGAATTCCTTCTTTCTGAAAAAAAATAGAAATATAAAATGTTACAAGTTATAACATTCACATTCTACTCCATTCTTCAGATTAAGAATTTCTGGGAGTGTCCACGTTTCCTCGCCACATTCTACATCGAAGTTCTTCGTTTCATGTGTTTGTTATCTCTTGTACGGTGATATTAGCATAACCAAATTTTCGTGTAAACCCTTTTTTCTCATTTTCATTCTCATTATAAAAATTTTATAATTTAAAATGCCTTCAAATTTAGATAATATCTAGTTTTATGAGGCATAATTTTTTTCAATAAATTTATTAAATTTATCTGTTTTTAGTTTAAATGAGATTATTTATCACTGTTATTATTAAGTAATACTAATCAATTAATATATCATTAATAACTCATTAAAGGTTTTATGCAAAACGGTTCATAAATACCTCATACAATATATTGTGCCAACAATACTGTGAACTACTAATTTATTCGATAATCTAACTCTACTTATATATGTATTTATTTTACTATATATATACTATTATATACAAAAGATAATTAATAAGTTTTTATACAACAAAAAAAGACTTCCTAAGAAGCCTTTTTTTGTTTGTGAGGGAATTAGAATTTGTAGTTTAATTCTGCACGGTAGAAATCGGAAAGATCTTTACCGCTTTGGTCTTTAGAGTTAAAACCATAACCAGCAGATAAGCCTACGTTATCTTGTACTGCGTAGTCTACGCTAGCCATGTAACCTTTGTAACCATTAGATGTATTTGTTAAGTCATATGCTTGATCCCAAGTGGAGCTTACGATTGGAGCGTTAGCTTTTTGGTTGAAGTATTGACCTTTTACATCCCATGTACCTTTTTTAGCGATGTCGTAGTTGCCATAACCAACACCGGCTGTCCAAGCTTGGGAGTCATTTACGTTGGATGCTTTCAACCATTCACCACCAACCCATACTTTATCTTTACGGAAGTCCGCATTGAAGCCGTATACGTCTTGGCTATCGGAAGTTACTGTAGCACCGTTGTGATTCAAGTTGCCGCTAGATAATTTGGAGTAGAAGCCACCAACTGTAGATTCTTGGCCAACTTTACCTTTAAGGCCTACATAAGCTACGGAAGGGTTATCAGATTTGGAGTTGCCTGCAGCAGCGCCGTCTACCATGTAACCGTAAGCACCTTGTACTTGAACTTTATCATTGCCTACATTTAATTGAGCACCGTCGAATGTATCATCGTACATCAAACCGCTACCAATTGTTTGTTGGAAACGACCACCTTTAGCGGATACATGATTACCAAATTTGTGATCTACATAAGCGCGATCGATTTTTGCATCAGCGCCTTTTGTAGAATCACCAAATTCATAGTTACCTTTCACACGAACAACTGCTTCAGTTTTATCGTTTACTTTAGCATTGAATTGTACACGTGCACGGCCATCTGTTAAGGATTTGCTATTAGCTTTGTAAACGCCTTTATCTTCAGAGCCTTGGTAACGGATACGAGCATCACCAGTTACTTTTACATTACCAACGCGGTCTTCCAAGCGAGATACGCGAACACCTAAATTGTTCAACTCGTTAGAGAACTCATCAGCTAAGCGGTTAATCATTGCTTGTTGTTCTGCGTTAGCGCGGTCTTGGTTAGCCATTGCTTTAGCTACCATTTGAGCCATTTCGTAACGTGTGATGTTGTTTTGGCCTTTGAAAGTGCCATCTGGGTAACCATTAACGATACCAGATTGTGCTAATTGGGATACTGCTTGGTATGCCCAGCTATCTGGAGTTACATCGGAGAATGGGTTTGCAGCGAACGCTGTTGTTACACCTAATACTGCTGTTGCTGCTAAAATTGTAGCAAATTGTTTTTTCATAATGAATTCCTTCTTTCTTTTCATATAAGAATATATATTCGCAGAAGACATTCACTACATATGTAGTATCACTATGAAAGATCTATTAGGAGTGTCCACGTTTCCTCTACTAATTATCTATCTAAGATCAACCACTTTGTGGTGTCGTCCTTCTGTGATGTGAATATACCACTACCCAAAAAGTTTGTAAAGCATTTTATACAACTAAATTTGATGAAATTTCATTCATGAATAAAAATAATCTCATAAACATAGATTTTTACTGCATTTTCTAAAATTAAATTTTGTACAATTTCATTTCTTAAATTTATTTTTTCTTGTTTTTTTTACTTAATTAACATTAATCATTAATTAATTTTTCTAATTTATTAGAATTATATTAAATACTTCCATTTATAAATGTACGATTCAATGCTTTCATGTAACATATTTTCTTCTTTTAAGTCATTAATCTTCTTTATATAACACTATATACTAATGCATACTACTAGAAACCATTTACAATGTTGTAAGGCCATCGTAATTTTAACAAAAAAGCCTATCTACAATGTCATTTGATATATATCCCCTTTACTGTTGTCCAGTAAAGGGAGTACATATCAATTACATCAATAGATAGGCTTTTACCATTATTAAATTGCGTAGGATACAAATCCTAAAATATGATCTACAGGTACAGAACCGATAAAACGACTATCGCTAGAGTGATTTCGATTATCCCCCATTACAAATACATGACCATCTGGAACGATTACAGGCGTAGAACGAGTAAAGTTCATTTTAGGATCTTTAGTATATGGCTCTTGTAGTTGTTCCCCATTACGCCATACGTGACCATCTTTAAACTCTAATACATCACCAGGGAGACCGATAACGCGTTTTACCCATACATCATTAGTTTGAGCAGCTTTATTAAAAACA
The DNA here is from genome assembly GCF_018376515.1 of Veillonella sp. oral taxon 158. Lineage (NCBI taxonomy): Bacteria > Bacillati > Bacillota > Negativicutes > Veillonellales > Veillonellaceae > Veillonella > Veillonella sp. oral taxon 158. The sequence continues at coordinate 48,033 of NZ_JAHABE010000005.1, forward strand.
GATGCGTAATTCATCAATGGCTCTTTCACATCATCTACCCAAGTACGCGCACGATTGACACGGCTATCGATGATAACAATTTGACCATAATCTGGCATTTCATTCATGATATGATGCCATTTTGTAACAATCAAATATTGGCCATTGTGCAATGTATCATCCATAGATTCACCAGATACACGTGTTGGTTGAATCAAAAAGATGTGAATTACCATAGCAATAATCAATGCTAACACGATGGCATAAATCCAATCTAGAATTTCTTTTATTATTGTATTACCTAATTTATTACTCATATTATCCCCTTAATGACCACCTTTTGTAAATCTTCCACCAAAGACATCATGTACGTCTTGAATGGTAATAAACGCAGCTGGATCGACTTCATAAACAGTATCCTTTAATCTTGTAATCTCAAGACGTGTTACTACAGAGTATAATATATGCTTCGGTTGTTTTAAATAACCACCTTCACCATACATAATTGTAACACCTCGGTTAAGATTAGCATTTAATGCATCTGCAATATCTTTAGAGTTATCTGCATCAGTAATAATCATAACACCTTTAGATTCTTCAAGACCTGTAATGGTTACATCAATCATCTTATAGGCAATGAAATAAGCAATTAAAGAATACATTGCACTATTCCAGCTATAAACAAAGCCGGCTGCCCCAAGAATGATTAAGTTCATAGCCATTACGATTTCACCTACTGAGAAAGTAGACTTCTTATCCCAAATAATAGCTACGATTTCAGAGCCATCTAAAGAGCCACCATTACGAATAATAAGGCCCACACCAATACCTAAGATTATACCACCAAAGATAGAACCTAAAAATGGATCTGTCGTAATAGGTGTAAAATCATGAGCAAAGTTGGAGAATATAGCCATCCAGACAATGGAAAACAATGTAGATAAGGTAAACCCTTTACCGATTGCTTTATATCCTAAATACAAGAATGGTAAATTGATGAGTACTACGAAAATACTAAAGGATATACCAGATAGTTCCGCAGCCATCAACGAAATACCAACTACACCACCGTCGATGATGCTATTGGGTACTAAAAATAAATCTAAGCCTACCGTATAGATAAAGGCCCCTAAAATCATCATTACACAACGCATAATAAGGTTTGACCAGTTACGCGTTGAAGTCTCACTTGTCATGTACTTCTCCTTTTCCGTATAACTGCTCCATAGCATGTAATCGTTTTTCTTCTAACTCACTAGAGCTTATCGTCGCTTCTTTTACTTCGATTTTACTTTGAGCCAACTGCTTTGTATAGCGTAATCCAATTACAAGCGCCGTTAAATCATCTACAGGTTCAGGTGGAAACTGCATAGATGTAGGAAGAAACTTGCGCCATCCTGTAGGTGGATTGTATTTCCAATATAATTTACGCGCCTCTTCTGTACTATGAGATTCATCGATTAAGCTTGTAGTGATTTTATGATTACGTCCAATTTGTTGAAGAGATGGATATAAATATTTATGATTCGTACCATTCCCACATACAATATGAACGATTCCATAATATTCTGTTAGTAGACATTCAATATCATCATTGAAGGTCTTCGTAGAAATAATGTTGCGACATACCATAGATCCATCAGGTGTTACAATAGCAACACCTGTTTTTTCATTACCTGGGTCTACTGCCAAAATATATGTATTTTCAGTCATTTAACTATCCTCTTTGTAAATACAGTAGTTATATTTTAACATAAAAAGAAGGTCTTATGTAAAAATTTACATAAGACCTTCTCTACTATAATGTATGAAACCAACATACTTATATTAATTTGTTTGCATTTTTACCCTATCATTTAGAGCAGGCATTTGAGTAATACGCAATTTAAGATGTACAGGACCAGAAGAATACGTATCGCCATCTACATAAGCCTCTACATGAACCTTGCCATGCATTGTGCTGACACGCCTAATGGCAGTAAATAAATCATCGCCTGGTATGGTCCCAATATCCCCAGATAAAGAGTCAGGTATAATACCTTTGGCTTTTGCTTTTTCATTTACTTGTTTCAAGAATTGAAGCATAGAGGATTGAGCATTGCTACCACCATCCATAACAGTAGAGTGAATAACTTCATTGTTCTTATAGATAAACTGTTGTGGATACACTTGGATAAGCGCTACTGCAGGTTCACCAGAAATAATATTTCCTGCCGCTACAACTTGAACAACCATTGGTGTCTTAGAGTCGATTAACTTTTGAGTAGCCACCTCAATATTTTGACGATCAACATAAACTACAGCTTGACCTTGGTCTTCTATACCAAGACGGCGCAATACTAACTGATTAGTATCATCAATAATGTGCTTGATAGTCGCTTTACTATCTTCAGCACTCAATCCAGGACGAACAACAGCTTGGGCTAATAATTGATCTACTTGGAACAGTATTGTCCCTTCCCGCAGATGAATAATGCCATTTTGCAATTGTTCTTGTGTATTTTGTAGCTCTTTTATATGGGCTTCCATCTTAGCTCGAGTAGCCTCAAGATCAGCTAACTTTTTAGATACCTCTGCATAAGATGATTGTAGCGATGCAAGTTCTGCTTCAGTAGCATCCTTAGCAGCTTGAGCACTAGCTAATTCAGCTTTTGTAGCTTCTACTTCGCGACGAATTTGTTCTATCTCGGCCATTCGCTCCTCAAGCTCTTGCTTATTTTGTTCAAGCAAAGCTTTACCACGAATAAGCTCTTGTGTCTTTGCAGCAACCTCTTCATTAAGATGTTTCATATCCGCTCGTAATTGGTCCATACCAAACAATGCAGTTCGCACACTTTGAGATGTAAAGGATAAAACACCTACTGTAGCAGCAGCAACTAGTAAACCCGTTACAATAGTAACAATAATCGATGTATGCTTAGGTCGCAATCCAAAGAGGGACATGCGACGCTTACCAACTTTGGTGCCTAACTTATCTCCCATGTAGGCTATTAGACCACCCATAAGGGCAATAATTATTAAGATTTTAACACCTACTACCATCGAGTCCCTCCTTTCATAAAATTACAATCTTCAAATCAATTATAAAACTAGATTTCCTAATTCTAGTTTATCTCTTTATCCCAGGTTACTTCGATACACGCCAATTCAAATATAAACCAGCGATGATACCTAATGTATCAGGTATTAATGCAGCAAATACAGTTGGCAAAGCACCGCCTTTACCTAAAGCACCGGCAAATGTCATTACACCATAGTAGATAAAGATGATTAGAATACTAATACCAAAACCGATAGATGAACTAGAACGTTGTTTTTGAAGTCCTAGTGGTGCACCTACTAAGGCAAAGACAAAGCTAGCAAGAGGAATTGTAAAACGTTGGTACATTTCCATTTCCAACTTATTAGCATTAGTATAAGCGGCCTTATATGCTTTAATTTGATGACGCAATTCCTTAATTGTTAATTCTTCAGGTTTGCGTTGATCTTGCTGAATATCTTTTGGTGCAGATTTAATCGGTAAGGATTGTTCCTTAAACTTCATAGTTCGTTCTACACCATCTCCAGCAGACACGTCATAGATAATACCATTTTGCATTATCCAATATTGACCATTCCAGATAGCAGTGTCAGCATTTTCAACTTGCTGTAGTTTGCCACCTTCTCCAAACTGTTGCACCGTAATCATAGACAACTGTTTAGTCTCAGCATTGTAGCTCTTTGCATACATTAATGTACCTAGCTCATCGCCATTCATCGCTTTCAACACAATGTGATTTTGTGTTTGAGGAGTCGCATTTTTCATGATTTCTTCCCGTACAATAGTTTGATACATATGGTTTGTACGAGGTACAACAAATTCATTAAATGCTACCGCACCAATAGAAATCATAAGAGCAATGATATATACTGGCATCGCAAGACGCAAGAAGCTAAGGCCACCGGCACGCATAACTACAATCTCACTAGTACTACTCAAACGACTAAAGGTCATAAGAGACGCTAAGAGTACTGACATAGGGAATGTTAAGATAACAATACTTGGTAAGGCCAAGACAAAGGCTTTCATAACAAGCAATAATGGTGCCCCATATTCAGTAATGTATTGAGCAATTCTAAATAATGTGCCTGTACCAATAAAAATACTGGTAAAAGCAAATACCCCAAATAGGAATGGACCTACGAAGGCTTTTAAAATATATTTATCTAATAATCTCATCGTCCCTCCTATAATCTAAAGTTATCCCCTAAATAATGTTCGCGAGCGATTGGGTCGTTTGCGATTTCATCAGGGGTACCCTCTAGGAGGATTTTGCCACTACTCAAAATATAGGCTTTATCTACAATCCCCAATGTTTCACGCACATTGTGGTCTGTAATCAAGATACCTATACCTCGATTTTTAACATGTAAAATAATTTGTTGAATATCCGCTACTGCAATTGGATCGACACCAGCAAAGGGTTCGTCCAAAAGGATGAAGTTAGGTTCTAGTGCAAGACAACGAGCAATTTCTACACGACGTCGTTCACCACCAGATAATTGCATCCCCATGCGATCACGAACATGACCGATATGGAATTCATCAATTAACGACTCCACAATAGCCTCAATCTCATCAGATGTTTTCGTCGTAGTCTGTAGCATAGCACGAATATTATCCTCTACAGACATAGATCTAAAGATTGATGCCTCTTGTGGTAGGTATCCAATACCTTCAGCAGCCCGTTTATACATAGGGATATTTGTAATATCCTTGCCATCAACGGTAATGATGCCCGAGCTTGGTCTTTCAATACCTACAATCATATAGAATGACGTAGTTTTACCGGCCCCATTAGGACCTAATAGACCTACAACTTGCCCTTTATCAACGCGTAGACTTACCCCATCTACAACGTTTCTCCCGCTAAAGGTTTTAACTAAGTTTTTGGTTTCTATATACATATACTATCCTTATTTATTCGGAACAATGATGAGCGTACTACGGCCACCTAATGTTTCAGCAGAATCATCAGCTAGACGAATTCTAAGCTCTGGCGCATTTAGCACATTCCCATTTTGAACGGCATGAGCAGAACCAGATAAGAGTACGACACCATCATTTTGGTTAGGTGTTTGTGTGTATGTAGCTCGGTCTGCAGAACCAGATACATTTCTTTCAGGGTTATTGAAAGTTACATTACCTTGTGCTACTGCACGAATCTCCTTTAGCCAACCTTCTACTTGATCACCTGTCAATGTTGTACCTTCAGCAATCAATCGAGCATTACCACTAACGAGACCATATTCGGAATCAGTACTATATTCCACACTGTCACCAAAAATTTGGCGATCACCACGTTGTAAATGAACACCACCACTAGCAGTAAATTTATTATTGTTATAACTGTGAACTGTTTGGGCAGACATAGCCATATCAGAACCAATCAAAGATACACCACCGTCAAGACTCGCTTCTTGAGTTTTTGTGTTGTACCAACCATTGGCACCAGTCATAGTTTTATCCGCTTGAGTAATAACAACATTACCGGTTGCATCAGCACGACCTGTATTGCCATCATAAGACAATGTATCAGCGCTAATAGTCAATGGATCATTTGCAGCCCAAGCTGTAACAGATGCTGTCATGAGTACAGCCAAAATAGCCATACCAATCTGTTTTTTCTTATTCATCATATTTCCCCTCAATTACTTCTTCGTTAATTTTGCGTTGCCAATGGCTTTAATAATTTTCAAAGACATATTCCCTTCAAGCTTATCGCCTGTAAGAGTTACATCCTTACTGTTATAAGTAAAAGCCGACTTAGATGTCAATGTTTTCGTTTTGTTATCAAAGTGAAGGGCTTCTGTTTTAAATTCTGCACCTTCCGTATTGGTAGCTGTAACACCTTGGTCGATATCAAGAGAATTTCGGTCACCCGTCAATACAGCATGAGGAGCTGTAATAGTAGTAGTCACATCATCTTGATAGAAAAGACCCTTCAAGTTAGTCAAAACGATGGCCTTTGTCCTTGGGTCATATTCAATCTTTTCAGCTGATAAGGCCCATACTAATTTGCCATCTTTTTCCTCTTGTAGGTCAGCACCTTGGAAATTAACGAGTTGACCACTTGGATTTTGAGTGGTAGTAACCTCATTAGAGTCTTTCATAATGTATACGATAAGACCAATTAAAGCCAGCACTATTGCGGCCACAATGGCAATTAATTTTTTATTGTTTTTCATGTGCCCTCTCCCGTGCAGCTATCTTCTTATCATAATCAATAATTTGATCCATCTTAGTCATCCAACGATGTTGGAACCAAAGCCATTCATCTGGATGCTGGCGGATGAAGTCTTCAGTAACGCGTACACATTCCTCAGTTAGACGATACATATCTGCATCTTCATCACCAGTTTCAATATAATGCAATGCTGGTAAAATGTGAACAATATGCCCACCTTCAGGCTTGCGAGATGCAAAAATCGGAACTACAGGCGAACCAAATTTCTTCGCAAATGTAGCTGGCCCAATAACCGCTGAGGAGTCTTGACCTAAAAACGGAACCGGCAAACCATGTATATATCCATCTTGGTCAGCTAAGAAGCCAAGCAGTTTTTTCTTCTTTAAGGCCTTTGCAGCGGAAACGATTTCGTTGCCACCACTTGCAAATACATCAAGCCCTACCATCTCACGATACTCATTCATGAGACGTGTAAATTGAGCATTTGGTTGTTTCTTAACAATTGTAGTAGATGGGTATCCATGAGCCGCCATAGCAGCGCCCATCCATTCCCAGTTTCCTACATGTCCAGTAAGAACAATAACACCTTTATCTTCTGCGATGGCTTCTTCTAAATATTCGACACCACGCATTTCAATATGTTCATCGATAAAGGATTTTGTAAGGTTTGGCATGTACAATACTTCCATAACACTGCGGCCAAGGTTTTTGAACAACTTATCAATGAGTTGTTCTGCCTCTTGATCATTCATGTTCATGCCAATTTTGATATTTTTAATACCTCTAAGTTTTTGCTTCTTCGCTATTAGCCCATATACAGGACCTAAACTAGCGCCTATGAGCAAAATGAGCTTGTACGGCAGTCGGCAAACAAGCCAGCTAATGCCTTTAACTAAATGGTATTGCCATTCGTTATTCATTCTGCCCACCTCCTTTATTGTCCATGAGCATGGGCCTCTCGTGCATAGTCTGCTACGACAGTTTCCCATAATCCTTGATTCTTCAAGATATACTCTACAGCTTCTCTTACGGCACCTTGACCGCCATTAACAGTAGAAATAAATTTTGCTAATTGTTTTACCTCTGGTACCGCATTATTTGGCGCCATTGGTAAGCCAACTATTTGAAGAGCCCCCAAATCGTTGAGGTCATCTCCCATGTATGCAATCGTCTTTAAGTCGATTTGATGTTCTGTACAGAGTGTTCTTAATGCTTCTGTTTTATTAGCATGGCCCATAAGGAGTGCATCAAAGTGAAGCTCCTTAGCACGACGCTCAACCATCGGGGAAATGCGAGCTGTAATAATTGCAAGTTTAATCCCTGATTTACGAGCCGCTGTTAAACCTAAACCATCTTTTACAGAAAAAGATTTCAGCTCTTCTCCACTCGATGTATAAACGAGAGATCCATCAGATAAAACGCCATCCACATCGAGAACAATCCATTGAATATTCATTATACAATGCCTCTACGCAATAAATCCGTAATATGAACAATGCCAAGACATACATTATTACCATCTACAACAGGTAGTACAGTAATTGGACGTGGTTGATTTTTCTCCATCAAGTGAAGAGCTTCAGCAGCCAGTTTGTCCTTAGTAATTGTGCGAGGCATAGCAGTCATCATATCCTCTACAGGCCATTCTAAAAAATTACTGCCAGAATCAAGACCGCGGCGGACATCACCATCAGTAACAAGACCTAATAAGTGACCTTCTTCATCGATTACATTAGTAGCGCCCAATCCTTTTTCTGTCATTACAAAGAGTGCATCTCGAACAGTAGCACCTTTAAACACAGTAGGATTATCTTCACCACCGTGCATGATATTTTCCACAGTCAGCAATAGCTTGCGACCTAAAGAACCACCTGGATGGAATACAGCAAAGTTTTCCGGTGTAAAATGATGACGCTCTAATAAGCATACAGCTAATGCATCTCCTAGTGCCAACGCAACTGTAGTACTTGTAGTAGGCGCTAATCCTAGTGGACAGGCTTCACGTTCTACTTCAGCCAACAATACGATGTCGGAATTCTTAGCTAATGTAGACTCCGGTTTCCCTACAACGCAGATTAATTTTGCACCTATGCGACGCAAGGAAGGCAAAATACTAATGATTTCACCAGTTTCACCGCTATTAGAAAAGGCTAATACTACGTCATCTTCTGTAATCATACCGAGATCACCATGTACGCCTTCACCAGGATGCATGAATAATGCTGGAGTCCCTGTACTTGCCAAGGTAGCCGCAATTTTACGGCCAATATGACCAGATTTACCCATTCCCGTACATACTACACGACCCTTACAAGCCAAAATCATATTTACAGCATTTACAAAGTTGTGATCCAAACGAGAACTTAATTCTTCTATAGCACGAGCTTCCTCATGAAGCACTTGTGCAGCTTGTTCTAAAATAGTCACAAATACCGCCCCTAACCTTTTACGATTTTATCAATAGCTACTAAATCGCGAAGCACAGCTTCGAATTGATCTAAATACAACATGTTTGGACCATCGGATAATGCTTCCTCTGGATTGTCATGCACTTCAAAGAACAAGCCATCTACGCCACTAGCTACAGCTGCGCGAGCCAAGTTAGGGACAAATTCTCGATTACCGCTAGATTTAGTACCTGCACCGCCTGGTAATTGAACACTGTGAGTAGCATCAAAGATTACAGGATAGTCGAAAGAGCGCATGATTGGGAAGGATCTCATATCAACTACGAGGTTGTTATAGCCAAAGCTAAAACCACGTTCTGTAAGCATAAGATTTTCATTACCTGTTTCTTTCATTTTATTAAGAACATTTTCCATGTCCTTAGGCGCCATAAATTGGCCTTTTTTAACATTTACGCATTTACCAGTTTTAGCGGCCCCGTAGACAAGGTCTGTTTGACGGCATAAGAAAGCTGGAATTTGAAGAATATCTAATACTTCAGCAGCAGGCTCTATTTGCTCAATAGAGTGAATATCACTTACAACTGGTACGTTGAGTTCCTTCTTAATAGAAGCGAGCATTTTTAAACCTTCTTCTAGACCTGGTCCACGGAAGGAACCAAAGCTAGAACGATTAGCTTTATCGAAAGATGCTTTAAAGATGTATGGAACACCTAAACGCTGACAGATCTCTTTTGCACGTTTACCAATGGCTAATGTGCGATCATAGTCCTCGATAACACATGGTCCAGCAAGAACGAATAAGCCTTTGCCACCGCCTACTGTAATATCTTTAATTTGAACTGTTTTCATTTATTTCTCCTCTTGCTCGTAAATTGCATTTACACGAGCTAAGTCTTCTGGTGTGTCTACACCGATAAATCGTTTATCTGTAAGAATAACACGAATAGTATAGCCATTTTCAAGAGCGCGTAATTGCTCTAACGATTCTGTTTGCTCCGCAGCAGTTGGCTCCATCTTAGCGTAATTTAATAAGAAATCTCTACGATACGCATAGATACCAATATGTTTTAATGGAGTTCGCACAAAATCATGGCGAGGATAGGGAATTAAAGATCTTGAAAAATACATCGCATCATTGCGATTATTTAAAATGACCTTTACCGCGGACGGTTCATCGTATTCCTCCTCTAATAAAGGAGTGGCTACGGTAGCCATTTGTAAGTTTGGATCCTCTTCAAATAGATGGGCCAAGTCATCAATAAGGTTTGGCTCAATCATAGGCTCATCACCTTGGACATTGATAACTACATCTAAGTCAGTATAATGACTAGCAACCTCTGCTAATCGATCAGTCCCTGTCGGATGATTAGGGTCTGTCATCATAACAGTTCCCCCAAATTGTTGAACTGCAGAATAAACGCGGTCATCATCAGTAGCAACAATAGTACATGCCGTTGTTGTTGCTTGAGACACCCTATCGTAAACACGTTCAATCATCGGCTTTCCTGCAATATCAGCTAATGGTTTACCAGGTAATCTAGTAGAACCATAACGGGCAGGAATGACACATCCAAACTTCACAATAAAACCCCATTTCTGTTATTCATGTATCTTATTATTATACACTAAATCTCTAAATTTTCTATGAATTCTTGTTTTCCAGAAATAAACTCAATCCCTATGGATAGCACTAGAATCGGTATTTTTAAGTCTTCGATTGCATGCAATTGACTTAACTTCACCGCATCCTTTTCTGTAATGCAAATTGCATCAGCTTGATGAGCAAACGCTTCTTTCCAAATATCTACTACATCATCATTAGTGAAGTCGTGGTGATCACCAAACGGTAAAGTATGAACCACATTATAGCCTACATCAGTCAAAGTTTGCGTAAAGGAGTGTGGATTACCTATACCACTAACTGCCATAATACGCTGTTCCTTATAGGAGTCTACAGGAGCACCAGCAGTACCATTAGCCCACTCATCCAAGGTATACATAAATTGAGGCTTATGTGTAGTTTCATAGACAGGTATATTGGAAACCAGCTGAGATAAGCGCTTACGAATACCCGACACAATACCTGGTGCCACTTGATCTACCTTCGTAAGGACAATGATATGAGCCCGTTGTAAACCACTAAGTGGTTCACGCAATAAACCACGTGGTAATACATGGTCATAGCCAAACGGATTAGACGCATCGATAAGCACGATGTCAATATCTCTAGCTAATGCGCGATGTTGAAATCCATCATCCATTACAAGACAATCAGCTCCAAGTTCATTAATAGCAATCTCTGCTGATTTTGACCGTTCACGTCCGATAATAACATTAGATTTTTGCAAAACCTTTGCAAGTAGCCAAGCTTCATCACCACTAATAGTTGGTTCTACAAGCATTGTGCCATCTTTAGAAATAATGATATTCTTCTTGTTATCTTCTGCTCGATAACCACGACTAAGCACCGTAGGATGAAGGCCCTTTTGGGTGAGTACATCACAGATAAATCGTACCATCGGTGTTTTACCAGTACCACCAGCCGTAATATTACCAACACTGATAACAGGTACTGTAACTTTTGTAACTCCTTTGCCTTCATCAAACTTAGCATTGCGCATGGATACAGCCTTCTCATAACCTTTACTTAAAAAGCCTAAGCTAGAACGAGCTATATCACCTAATATGGATTGATTTTCACCACTAACTATGGATTTGAATAATGCTTCCCCACTCATAGGTGACCCCTCCGATTATGTAATATGATAGAGTAATGAAACGAATTATATAGTCTTACGGAATAATTCGATGTTTTTCAAATAGCAAACGTAATTCTTGTGTATTACGTTGTGTAGCACCACGGTTTTCTTGAATGATCTCAAGACAATGGCGGCCCATTTCTTCCGCTAGTGCCTTATCTTTACATAGGCGTAAGACCATAGTTGTTAAGGCCTTACCATTTTTCACTTGTTCACAAGCTCCGCGGGAATTTAACAGTGTGAAGATTTCTTTAAAGTTAAACATATGTGGGCCAACTAAAATTGGCTTACCATGTGCAGCAGGTTCCAAAATATTATGGCCCCCAGTCTTCACAAGAGACCCCCCTACAAAGATGATATCCCCTAGACTATAAAGACGACCGAGCTCACCAATGGTATCCAAGATAACAACAGGAATCCCTTCATGCACAGGTTCTTTCATATCACTACGACAAATTGCACTCAGTTCATAACGTTTGGCAAGATTTTGTATGTCATGGCCGCGATAGATTTCACGAGGTGCAATTAATAATCGAGCTTGTGGATATTCTTTTAAAACTTGTATGAAAGTTTCAAAAATAGTCTCTTCTTCCCCCTTATGTGTACTGCCTGCAATGATGATTGGATGATTGTTACCAAAGCCAAATTCATCAAGAAGAGCTTGTTTCTCTACATCTGATACAGTGGCATAAGTTTGATCGTACTTCATATTGCCTGTTACTGTAATATCTGGTGTATGAGCACCTAAACATTCAATATGAGCCGCATCAAATTTAGACTGCATGCAAAAACGCTCGATGGAACGCAACATTTCGCGAGTGAAAGCGCTAATATACTTGTAGCGTTTCATACTGCGGTCAGAAATACGACCGTTAACCATCATAACCGGAATATTTTCCGATTGAGCAATACGCAAGAAGTTAGGCCAGATTTCAGTTTCTACAAGCAAAATAGTAATTGGCTTGATAATGTGCAAAATTTTACGAGTTAAATATGGCAAATCTAAAGGGAAGAAAATAATCCCTTCTGCCTCAGGAATGATACGATGTGCCATAGCATGACCTGTTGCAGTAACAACAGACACAACTACGACAGCTTCAGGAAATTCCTTTTTAACCTCTTTTACCAATGGACTAGTAGCCACAATTTCCCCTACAGAAGCAGCGTGAATCCAAATGGCACGGCGTCCTTCAATTTTCTTTAATAGTGAGGCTGGCATATAGCCTGCACTCTGTTTAATACGCTCATAGAAACCTTCTTCAAAGGCGAGTCGGTATAAAATAACCGGTATCAAGCCAATCCAATAGATTATGAGCAATACATTATATATCCAGTACATGGTTATCCTTTGTGGGAGAATTGAACGGAGTAGAGATGGTTGTACAATCCGCCGTCAACAGCTAATAGCTCTTGGTGAGTCCCCTGCTCTACCAAGCGACCTTGATTAAGTACAACAATTTGATGAGCATTTTGAACAGTGCTCAATCGATGGGCAATAACAAATGCTGTACGCCCTTTCATGAGGCGATCGAGTGCCTCTTGTACAAGTTTTTCACTCTCTGTATCTAATGCAGATGTAGCTTCATCTAAAATTAGAATACGAGGATCTTTTAAAATAGCCCGTGCAATAGCAACGCGTTGACGCTGACCACCAGATAAGGAGCTGCCTCGTTCGCCTACGATAGTATCGAGGCCTTCAGGCATCTTTTCAACGAATTCAAGCACATTAGCAGCCTTAGCCGCCTCATATACCTCTTCATCAGTAGCGTCCAAACGACCATACAAGATATTCTCTTTAATAGTAGCGTTGAACAATACAGTTTCTTGTGGTACAAGGCCGATTTGCTCGCGCAAGGACTTAAAAGTAACATCCTTAATATCGTAACCATCAATAGTAATTGAGCCACCTGTAACATCATAGAAACGAGGTAATAAGTTTGCCAAAGTAGTCTTGCCTGCACCAGAAGGACCTACAAGAGCAACACTTTCACCAGCCTTAACAGACAAGGTAAAGTTTTCTAGCGCCATTTTTTCCCCGTCATAGGAGAAGGACACATCTTTGAACTCCACATCACCTTTAATATGAGGCAATGTAATAGCATCAGCTTTTTCTACCACATCCGTCTTAGTATCTAAAATTTCAAAAACACGGTCCGCAGCAGCCAAGGCCTTTTGAATATTACCATATACTTGACTCAATCGTTTTACAGGATTAGACAAGTTAATAGCATAAATCAAGAATGCAATTAAAGAACCAGCCGTAATTGTGCCAGTTACTACGGAATAACCACCGTACCAAAGAATGACTGCTACAGCAATAGCTGCAGAGAACTCAACCATTGGGCTTAGTAAGCTAGTCAATTTGGTAGCCTTAATAACAGCTCTAAAGTTACGATCGTTTTCATCTTCGAAACGCTTTCGCTCAAAATCTTCACGAGCAAAGGATTTCACAACTCGAACTGCACTAATAACCTCTTGTAAAAGGGCTGTAATATCAGCCACACGACCTTGTACGTCATGACCTGCTACGCGAAGCTTTTTACCAAACACATTAATAATCACCAATACCACTGGTACTGTAATAAAGGTAACGAGGGTCAATTTCCAGTCGATGAGAAGCATAGACACCAAGGAACCGATAAGTGTGACAGACTCAGTAATAAAGGAAATCAAATTATCAACTACAGCAGTTTGTAATGCTGCCACGTCATTCGTAAGATTACTCATGATAACGCCAGTCTTACGGCGGTCAAAATAAGATAAACTTAATTTTTGCAAGTGATTAAAAATAGCCTCACGGACATCGATGATGACACGTTGTCCAATGTAGGACATATTATAGGTTTGACCATAGGTAGCAAAGCCACGAATTAAGAATATAAGAATGATAGCCCCTACAATGAGGTTCAACATAAACATATTTTTATCATCTAATACTTGGTCTACTACATTTTTAATTAGCCAAGGAACTACCAAGTAGGCCGCAGCCGCAACAATCATGCAAAATACTGCAAAGATCATGCGTTTATAATAAGGCTTTACAAAATATAAGAGCCTAGAGTAACTATTCATTACATTTCTCCTTACCGAGATTATATACTAATTCCGCTACACGCTTTACGGCGCCTGGTTTACCTAATTTATGATGTACTTCACGCAATTCACTGCGCATAGCTTTATTTTTCTCAACATCAGTTAGAAGAGGTTCCACTAAGGATACAATAGCCTGTGGTGTAACAGAATCTTGTAATAATTCAGGAATTACCTCTTTACCGGCCACAATATTAGGCAATCCTACATGTGATACATTTACTACCATTTTCCCAATACCATAAGTAATTGGGGATACACGATACAGTAACACTGTCGGTAATTCCATCATTGCCGTTTCCAACGTAGCAGTTCCTGATGCGGCAAGACATACATCACAAATCTGCATCAAGTCATATGTATGGTCTTCTGTAATCGTAACAGGCACATTATGAGCATCGATAAAGGTTTCCAGTTCACTACGATCGATTGTATGTGCCCGAGGCAAGAAGAATTGAATATCCTCATGGTTAGACATCAATTGTTCACCACTTTTTAACATCGTGTCAAGTAAAGATAAAACCTCTTGCTTGCGACTACCAGGCATGAGCAATACCTTTTTTGCGTCTTTACGAGCCCCAAAGTATTCTTCTGCCTCCTCTCTAGTCATCGTAGGATGTACGATATCTAATAAGGGATGGCCCACGAACTCTACATCGCATTTATATTTGCGATACGCTTCAGCTTCAAAGGGAAATATGGATGCAACCTTTGTTACATACTTGCGAATCGTATTACCACGACTGCTGTGCCAGGCCCAAATTGTGGGAGCAATATAATAAAGAACGGGAATACCCAATTCATGTGCTACAGCAGCAAGTTTCATATTAAACCCAGGATAATCTACACAAACGAGGATATCCGGTTTTTCCTTCATCATGACGCGTTTTAAGTACGTCCGTAACTTAAAAAATTTTGGTAGGGATTTTACAATTTCAACAATACCAATGACGCCAAGGTTTTTAATGTCATATACAATGCGAACACCAGCGCGTTCCATCAAGGTGCCGCCCATACCAAACATGTCTACAGAAGGATCAATTTCTCTCAATGCATTGGCAACACTTGCCGCATGAGTATCGCCGGATGCTTCACCGGCAGAAAACATGACTTTCATTATGCATCCTTTCTGGAATTTACAAATTCTTGGTCTACAGCACAAATAACAATACCGTGACGGTTGGCCATATCAAGAACATCTTGTTGTTGTACAAAAATAGTCTTTTCAGCTTCAACAGCGAGCACTTTACAGCCGCTATCAATCATAGACATCAATGTCTTTATACCCACTGCAGGCACATCAAAGCGCACATCTTGATTTGGTTTTTCTGTTTTTACTACAACAGCTTCACCACGGCCAAGCTCACCACCGCGCAAAATACACTTATCAGTACCTTCGATGGCTTCAATGGCCATCGCCGCTTTGTGTTTAACAACAACAGTTTGCCCAATATCAAGGCCGCCCATTTGTTTCGCTAATTCAAAGCCAAAGCATATATCAGCCCATTGTTCTTCTGTTGGCTGTGCTTTTGAAAATACACCGACCTTAGGCATAAATGGTTTTAAGTATACTGTCTGATCTAATACTTTAAAGCCTTCTCTTTCAATTTCATCAACGATGGCAAGCATGATCGTATCATCCTTGCGATTTTTTAACCGTTTAAGAACACCTAGTGTTTTCAAATCGGGGAAGCTAAGTCCCTTAAAGAGTATTTCCTTAGTTACTTTGCCTAACATAGTTAACTCAACAACACCTTCATTTTTTAAGGTCTTGAAGATTTTACCTAGTTTAGCAACACTAATATCATAGAAAGCATCGGCCTCAGCTTTCAAAGCTGGGTCAATATCAGGTACCACACCGATAACAACCACTTCGTGGCCTAATACATGAGCGGCGCGCATGAATTCTACAGGCAAAGCACCAATGCCCGCAATTAATCCTACCTTTGCCAAGACTTTACCTCCTAGATGGCTCTATGGCCTATATATCAATTAGTAATCTCAAATTTATAATGATTTGACTAGAAAAAGACATAATCATATACAATATATTGTACTATAAATAGCCACTTTTTACCATTAAAACACCACGTTTTATGCCCTTTTCTTCATCATTTTATCAGATATTTTTAGCCCACAAAAAAGACCTCGTACATAATACGAGGTCCTTAAATTTAGTCGCGACGTGTACGCATAATACCACGATCGGCATTGCGCAAGAAGCGTAATAAGTTTTCAATTTCTACGGAAGAATCAAGTTGCATTTCCATTTCTTCAATAGCTTTGGACAAACTAAATCCAGAGCGATAAATAATACGGAAAGCTTGTTTCAAATCTCGGCGTACGTCTTCAGAAATACCTGCACGAGACAAACCAACAGAATTAAGACCGATAACACGTGCTGGTTGACCATCAGCGATAACATAAGGTGGAATATCTTGTACTACCTTAGCCATCCCGCCAACCATTGCATTGCGACCGATTTTAACAAATTGATGAATGCCAGCAAGACCACCAATTACCACGCGATCTTCAACGATAGCGTGACCAGCAAGACCTGCACAGTTACTCATAATGACATTATTGCCAACGATACAGTTATGAGCCACATGTGTACATGCTTGAAGCAAGCAGTTATTGCCTACTCGCGTCTCTTCACCTTCTCCAGTAGCGCGGCTAATAGTTACAAATTCACGAATAACCGTTTCATCACCAATATTACAATAGCTTTTTTCGCCTTTAAATTTTAAATCTTGAGGTTCCAATCCAATAGATGCGTTTGGATAAATTTCACAACGCTTGCCAATGGTTGTCCAACCACCAATTACAACATTTGCACCAATTTTTGTGCCGTCGCCAATTTCGACATTCTCGCCGATTACAGCTCCGGGGCCTACGATTACATCTTTGCCCAATTTAGCATTTGGATGGACTATGGCTGTACTATGGATGTTGGATTCTGCATTTTCCATGCCTACAACTATCACTACAATCACTCCTCATTCTATTATACAAGGGCAAACATGTATTCACCACTAGCGCACAATTTATCGCCTACATAGGCACGGCCTTCAACCTTGCCCATCTTACCTTTAATTTTTACGATTTCAACTTCCATGCGCACTTGGTCACCAGGTTTTACTGGATGACGGAAACGTACTTTATCAATACCTGTAAACATCGGAGTAAGACCACGGTTTTCTTCTGGGTACAATAAAGCAATACCGCCAACTTGAGCAATTGCTTCTGTAAGCAATACACCTGGCATTACTGGGTTACCTGGGAAGTGACCTTGGAAGAACAATTCATTGAATGTAGCATTCTTAATGCCCACAGCACGTTTCATAGGTTCTAACTCAACAATTCGATCTACCAAAAGCATTGGGTAACGATGAGGTAAAATTTCTAAAATATCTTCGTGATTAAGAATCATGGCTGTGTCTCCCTTATTTCTTCCATTATACTGCGAGCCAATCTAGAATTTAATTCATGGCTCGATTTCAAAGCAATTACATGACCTTCTATTGGTCCTAATAAGAATAAGTCACCTATAACGTCTAGCGCCTTATGACGAACTAATTCATCATCAAAGCGTGGTACAGATAAACATTTCTCATCATCATAAACTAATGCATTATCAAGGCTGCCGCCTTTAGCAAGGCCCATGGCCTGTAATTGTTCTAACTCTTTCATAAATCCGATAGTCCTAGCAGATCCAATATGCTCTTTAAAATATTCAGGGGATACTTCAAAGTCACATTGTTGTGTGCCAAGTAACGGATGACTATTAATAGATGTGAATGTCATACGATAGCCATCATACGGCAAAATCAAAACAAAACGGTCTCCATCATAAATAGCATGGGATCGAGTCACTTTATATGTATGACGCGGCGCTGCTTGTTCTACAATTCCCGCCTCTTCAATAAGATTGATAAAAACAGCACTACTGCCATCACCTACCGCAGGCTCTGGAGAGTCCATTTCTATATAACAATTATCAATATTCATAGCACTGAACGCTGCCATCAAATGCTCTACAGTGAATACCTTTGCCTCACCATTTTCCAATGTGGTAGCGCGCATAGTGTTCGTCACATTATCAATGTGTGCTCGCACAGAAGGCTGACCTTCAATGTCCGTGCGGACAAACACAATTCCTGTATCTTCAGGTGCAGGTCTGAAAACCATATGTACTGGTTCACCGCTATGAAGGCCAATCCCTTGATATGAAACAGCCTTTTCTATTGTTTGTTGGGGCTTACTCATAAGAATGTCCTTTCATAATCTGAATTCACGTTTACTATACACCACTATGTATTATACCCTATTTGCATAGGTGTTACAAGAAATTTACCACATATTACACTATTTTGAAAGCCTATTCTTATTCTTTAAAATTATAATAGCTTATTTTTAAATACTGCGTAATAATTCCCAAAATAAAAAGAGATTTCATCTATGTAGTAGGAATCAGTTCTATCTAGAATATTCCTACTTTTACATAAATAAAATCTCTTTATAATTATTTATTATTGGTATACATCTGGTGGCGTTTCTATTTGTTCACCGTAGAAACGACGAGTCCACTTCCAACGGTTGTGTAGCCAGAACCAATCTTCAGGATAACGTCTAATATAGTCTTCTATAAACTCATTAAGTAGAGTTGTAGTAACAGCTATATCGCGTTTTTTATCATCTGTACGTTCCACATAAATCGGTGGATGAGCTTCAAGCTCATGTTTTCCAGAGTATGGACTATAATGTATGGTCACAAAGATAATAGGTACATCTTGCATACGAGCCAACACAGCGGGCCCAGCAGCTGTTAATGTTTCATAACCAAAGAATGGCACAAGAACACCATCATCACCTGGATCTTGATCCATGATAAGCCCTAAAAAAGCACCCTTTTTAAGTTCATTAATCATTTCACGTACACCAGTTTTATACGTTACATGTTGGTTCATAATACGACGATATTCATTGATAAACTTGTCTGCATCACCATTTTGTTTCATGGCTACAGAAATCAATGGATAGCCTTCAGACGCCAGTACACCTCCCAGCAATTCCCAGTTACCACTATGAACAGCTGCTAAGATAGCTCCTCGTCCGTTTTCCAAAGCATCATCTAAGTACTCACGATTAATAAACTCTACCATATCTTTGTATGCGCCATCCTTAATTTCAGGATATCGCAATACATCAATAATCATACGGCCAAAGCGAGTTGTACTAGCTTTAGCAATACGACGAGCTTCTTTAGGATCATCCGTAATATTACAGAATAGAATTTGGCCTATTGCCAGACGCTTGCGTTTTGGCGGTACCGCTAGCCACGCAATTTCACCAAGCAATGTGCCAATAGCATATTGCAAACCTTTAGGTAATAAGCAAATAAAGGCACTAAAGATTTTCATAAACCTATACATGGATTATTAGCTCTCCTTAAGCTGCGCTTTCAAAGCATCAATTTCTTTTTGTAATTGTTTTACAGTTTTCACCATATCTGGCAAACGATTTTCATAGGCCGCCAATTTTAACCACTCTTTATGCGGTCTCATTGGATAACCAGCCATGATGGAATTAGATGGTACATTACCAGTGATACCGGTTTT
Source organism: Veillonella sp. oral taxon 158 (assembly GCF_018376515.1). Taxonomy (NCBI): domain Bacteria; kingdom Bacillati; phylum Bacillota; class Negativicutes; order Veillonellales; family Veillonellaceae; genus Veillonella; species Veillonella sp. oral taxon 158. Next base: position 68,117 of record NZ_JAHABE010000005.1, read on the forward strand.
ACCAGCAAATTGTACATTATCACCAATTGTAATATGACCGGTACAACCTGTTTGACCTGCAAAGATTACATGATTACCACATTTTGTACTACCAGCAATACCAACTTGAGCAATCAAGAAGCAATCTTCACCGATTTCAACATTATGTCCAAGATGCACAAGATTGTCAATTTTTGTTCCACGACGAACTAATGTAGATCCCATTGTAGCATTATCAATAGTAGTACAGGAGCCAATTTCTACGTCATCCTCAAGAATAACATTGCCTACTTGAGGAATGTGAGTATGAACACCATTTTCCGTAGCAAAACCAAAACCTTCGCCACCAATAACTGCTTTAGCGCGCAATACAACGCGTTTACCTAAAATACAGTTTTCATGAACAATAGCACCGGCATAAATATCGGCATCTTCACCGATACGCACATTATGACCAATATATACATAAGGGCGAATCGTTACATTATCACCGATAACAGCATTATCATTAATAACACAATAGGCACCAATAGATACATTGTTACCAAGAGTTACATTATCGCCAATAATTGCCGTACTATGTACTTCACGTGGCACTACAACAGGTGGATGGAAGAGCTCTAACACTTGTGCAAATGCTGCTTTTGCATTATCAACTACGATTTGTGCCATCGGTGCATCTTTAACTTCAGATTCAACGATAACAGCACCCGCTTGGCATAATGCGATATGTTCAACATATTCACCAATAGCAAAAGTGATGGATTGTTTAACAGCTTGTTCAAAGCCACGTGTCTCAGTAATGACAATAGACTCATCGCCTACAACGCGACCGCCTACCAATGTTGCGAGTTCCTGTAAAGTTTTTTCCAAGGTAAACTCCTCCCCCTGTGATAATCCTTAATTATTGTGCGCTTTCAGTAGTAGCTGCTGCTGCAGCTTGACCTGCTTGTTGAGCGTTTTGTTGAGCTTCTTGTTGCTCTTCAGCTTTCGCAGCTTCTTCAGCTTCTTTAATTTGAGCTTCAGATGCTTTACCCATTTTGGTGATCAAGTCTTCAGTCACATCAGCGCCACCGCCTACAACAGCACCTTTTTCAATAATAACATCAAGTTTTTTCTCTTTTACAAGCTCATTGATTTTTTGCTCTTGGTATTGACGGTATTCTTGTGCTTTTGCATTTGTAAAAGCAGTTAACTCTTGAGATGCTTGGTTATATACGTTTTGTTTGGAAGCATCATCAGCAGCTTCAATTTTCTTATTCAACTCAGCTTTTTTAGCGTTAATTTCTTTAGTAATCTCGATACCTTTTTCAGTGCTGTTAGCTACTTTCATTGTATCAACATAACCGATATTATTGGAACCACAGCCACCTAAAATCGCCATAGAAGCCACTAAAGTTGCACTCAATACTAAAGATTTAATACGTTTATTCATTATATAACTCCTTATTGAACTCGATAAGATGCCTTTACTGCATCTGTAATATCAAGCCCTTTAATATTACCACCGTCATCAATGATGACTAAATCTAAATGTTGTTCTTTTGCAATTACAGCTACGCGCATGCGTACATCTTCCAAAATAGCTTCATGAATAGCGCTCACTTCTGCCTCTTTATCAGAAAGCTTTTTCGCCCATGTATCATTCCACTCTTGCGCTACAGGAAGGTTGTTATTAGCAATGATAGCTTGTGCTTGTTGTTGCACCATAGAATCTCGTTTTTCTGCTAACTCCTTCTGTAGAGATGCTGCATATTGGTTGAGTTCCTCTTGTCCTTTTTGTTGCATTGGGGCAAGCTCAGCCTGTACCTTTGCTTTTATAGAATCCACATCGAGATTCGATGGTTTTCGTTTAGCTAATAATTCTTTTAATCGCTCTTCTTTCTTGGCTTTTTCATCCATAGCGGCTGCCTTTTGTGCATCGTCAATATATACACGAGCATCATAGGCATATAAATCTAATTGAAGGTTTACGATTTCTAGATCATATTCATTAGTACTTACTTTTAACTCAGCTAAATATTTTTGAGTCAATTCGTTACGCTTAGCATTTAATTGCTGATTTAGTTCATTTTCTTTTGTTGCAATACGAGTTTGCAATTCCACCGTAAGAGCATCTGACAAGGTTGAATCCAGTGCAAGTGTTTTCAACTGTTCATCTTGTGTCTCCGACTTGGCATTTAAGGCTTGTTGCTCAAGTTCATATTGACGTTGTAAAAGATCTAGCTCATTTTTAGCTTGCTTATAATCCTCATAAGATGGATTAAACTCTAATACATCATCAATACGCACAACACCTATGGATACCCCATTTGGCCCCTGTTGGCGATTTGTTACAAACCCATAGGCCCAAACCATAGCACTTATTGCAGCAACGAGAAATATGACTAATCCTATATATCGTTTTTTCCCGTCCATTGTCGTTCTCCCTTACATAGAACTACAGCTTATTTTTTTGCATCGCTAGCTAATTTTTTCAACACTTGATCTGTAATATCTACGCCACCGTATAATACAGTATCTTTAGACATAACAACGCTTAAACCTTTACCATCACCAACAGCTTTTGCTGCTTCCATAGCTTTATCTTGAATAGATTTAGCAATTTCTTGGTCTTTTTTAGCCAAGTTTTGACGCATTTCTTCTACCAACTTTTGTTTCGTCGCATCATCTTGTGCTGCATCAATTTTAGCTTGAGTTTCTTGTTGTAATTGACTTTGATAACTCATGAACTCTTGTGCGGCAGACACAAATAATGGATTATCTTGAGACATCATACGAGATGTATCGATAACACCAATTGTACTAGCCCCACCATTACCACTAGGCGTAGCCATTTGAGTGTATGCTAACGCACCAATACCGATAATAAATACGGTAGCAATGACGATGGAAAAAATCTTCACATTCGCCTTATTATTCATCATTCGCATCATAATAGAGTGCCCTCATTTCTATAAATCTTTCTGTAAATTATTGCATCAAAGGATGCCATATAGAGATATTGGTGAAAGCCTCTTCGAAAAGAGGCCTCCACCATATACTTTTACTATATTAGAATTGTGTACCGAAGCTGAAGTGGAATTTATTTTTGTGTTTACCCACGCCATAGTCAAGTTTAACAGGACCGATAGGTGTTGTAACACGAACACCAGCACCAACGCCATAGTTAAAGGTTTTCTTGCTGTTGTACCATGTAACATTTGGAGCATCCCATGCATCGCCGATATCAGTGAACAATACGCCACTAACCTTTTTAACGATTGGGAAGCGGAATTCCAATGTAGCATTATACATATACTTACCACGGAATTGATCATCTTCATAACCACGTAAGGAGTCAGCACCACCCAATGTGAATAATTGGCTATAAGGTGCATCACCTTGGATAAAGCCACCACGTGCGCGGAATGCCAATACATTCTTAGCACCTAGTTTTTTATACATACGTGCTTCAGCTGTGAATTTGTAGAAGTCGAAGTCACCGCCTAAGCCATGACCAGCCCATTGTGCTGTATAGGAAATACGACGACCACGTGTTGGATCATAGATATTGTCACGGGAATCGTATACTTTTTGCCATGTAATGGAGTTAATGCGTCCAAAGTTATTTTTCACATAGTTATTAGACGCAAAGTTCCAACTTTGGTTCGTGCCAGGTTTTCTATTATCCCAATCATTGCCACTACCGGTTGTATTGGAAATAGCATCAGTATCATAACGATAACCAGAGCTATCATCACTATCCCATTTATAGGAATCTTTACGGGATTCTAATGTCAAGTAATCACGTGTATATTCCCCAGTTTGACGACCGAAGGAAATATTGAAACCACGAGATTTCTTATTGTATTCTGCTACTTCATTACCATCTTCATTGTAGTCTGTGTATTCATCTTCACGGTTGAAGAAGGAGAAGCCAAGGGATGTACCTTTGCTATCGATCCAAGGTTTTAAGTAAGAAATTTGGTAGTTTTTGTATTTTTTCTTACCACCGATTTCCCAGTGAACTTTAAATTTATCACCAGTACCGCGGAAGTTTTCTTCACCAAACTCAATGATACCCATCAAACCGTCAGATTCGGAGTAGCCAGCACCTAATGTAATAGTACCAGTTTTATGTTCCAATACATCGATTTCAATGATTACATTGTTAGGATCTTGTTCGCCAGGTAACATACGAACGTTTACATCGTCAAAGAAGCCTAAGTTGTATACGCGCTCTACAGAACGACGTACCAAGAATTTGTTGAAAGGTTTACCTTTCTTTTGAACAAATTCACGAGTAATAACTTTATCGCGAGTCTTCTTATTACCAGCAGGAATGATATCCTCTACAATGCCTTCTACGATATGTACATGAAGCATGCCTTGGTCATCTACACGGATGCCATCAACGTGAGCTAACATGTAGCCATCACGAGCGTATGCAGCGTTGATACCTTGAATTTTTTGACCAACGTATACAGAGTTAAGAACTTGACCCGGTTGGATATCCATGAACTTAGTCAATACTTCGGATGTGTAAACAGTATTACCTTCGAAGGATACGCCTGTAGTAATTGGATTTACTGTAACAGCAAAGTCCAATTTAACGCCTTCAGGTACTGTTGTGAACACAGGGTTAACTTCAGAGAAATAACCTGTATTGCCAAGGTTAGTTACGTCTCTAAATACGCCATCAACGGATACAGCATCGCCCACTCGTTCAGTCAAAATAGGCAATAAATCCGCTTGTTGCTGAGCCGTAACACCAGAGATCGATAAACCAGTAATCAACTTACCTACATATGGATTCACAGTTTCTGCACTAGCAGAAGAAACATATTGTGCCTCTACTGTTGTAACAGCTTGAGTTTGGCCATTTTCGGCAGCCTTATCAAGGTCAGTACCACCAGTAGTTTTAGATACCATTTTTACTTGTTTATCATCAGTTTTTAAAGCTGCATTATTGACTGTAACAGTGCCGTCAGAACCTTTTACTACAGTACCATCGCTAGATACAGTTGTATCACCACGAGCAGCTAAAATCGCCGCATCAGTTTCATCTTGCGTAGTTGTAGTAGTTGCATCAGCATTGTAAACAGCTTGAGTAGTAGCTGCATCATTAGCAGTGGCAGCACTAGTTGTTGTTGTGCTATTTAAATCTGGAGTATAGCCAGCTTGTACCTCAGCAGCAAATACACTGCCTGTCCCCATGACAGCCGTCAACACGGACGCTGCAAGCATACTTTTATAGGCTTTTGGTTTAAACATAAATTCCTCCTAGAACTTATCCCCATAAAGAGTTTACATCTTGTTTTATAAAGACTAATAAATCTTTATTATTATAGCATAAATTACGTGGAATGAGTACTACTATAAACAAATTTTATGAAATTAATATGACTAGAATGTGCATACCTATAGGGTTTACACATTCTAGCCACACACTTAGAAGCTTCGTGTCCAACGACCACCTATATAATTGTTTCCTTCAGATGTACGCCATGCAGTAAACTTGAGGTTTCGTTTAACAGAATACTCTATACCATATTTTTTTTGCTTGTTATTTATACCTTGTGAATAGGTCAACATAACTTTCGGTAATACATACTTACCAATTTCAATATTATAGTTACCCGCGGTTTCCTTATTCGTCGGCTCATCAGGATCAATGGAACCTGTAGTAATATTAATACGATCCAAGCCTAATGTATTTTGTAATGCATCTTGTACATAACCAAAGGCAAACATTTGTAACCCTGCTGTAGCAACAGCATTTACATCATCATTTGTCAATGTACTGCTATTTGAATCTGCCCCACGGCCAAAGGTTAACATAGAGATAATTTGCTTTTGAGACAAATTAGGGTTTGATGACAGTGTTAAGTCCATATGATCAACAGTCCCTTTTACACTGAGCATGATATTATAATTGCTTACATTAGTTTCAGCCTCTAATTGTAAGTTAGGCAAATAAGAACCACCTACAAAATGAGCTTTCCCTTTTGTAATGTTAAATACATGGCTCAAGTATTTGAACGTACCATTTCTTACATCGAATTGACCACTAGCTGTTGGATTTTGCAAGGTGCCACCAAAGTGAACATCTCCACTGATAAACATGTTATACAACGTACGATCATACAAGCGTACACCTTTACCTGCATGAACAGTGACATCGACGCCCATATTTCTAGTACTTTCACTAGATTCCATGGAAAGAGGGATTTTGAATTGAACCTTTTCAAGATTCAAATTACCTATCAATGTAGGCAAGCCATCTCTATCCGCGATATAAAGTTCACCATTTAATGGTCCTCGTACATATTCACTACGCACCTCTAAGCCATCCAGCTGAACCGCAGCTTTGTAATTAGTAAGGCTATGACCAGACCAATTTACTTTAGCAGCTAAACCTGCAGAACCTTTACCCATATTAATACGAGATTGGAAATCACCTTGTTGACCAGAGAAAATCAAATCTCCATCAATGCCTGTGATTTCATTTTCCACACTAGTTAGCTTCATCGTACCATTTCGAACTGAAACTGTACCATATGCTTCAGGTTGATCGATAGTACCAGTAAGTCTAATAACACCTTTTAACGGACCAGTCGCATTTTTAACACTCGTCGTTACAAGAGGAATAACCGCCATATCAGCTTCGTTAAAGTCAATTGTTACATCCATAGACTTACTGTCATTTGCTGGAATATAGCCAGACGTGTAGATAGCCGCTAACGGAACCTTACCGTAGATGCTTAGCTTGTAACCACTTTTAGCACCTTGAATTCGTTGAATTTGGATGACATGATCTTGCATAGTAGCCAATACAAAGCCTTCATCAATGCCAATACCATTAAACGAACCTGACTCTACAGAACTAGATAACTCAACCTTAGGATTTTTAGTTTCGCCTGTAACATTTATAACACCAGTTATCCAACCTGTAGCTTGAATATCCTTACCTACTAACGGCAAGAACGGTACAATATCAACATCCTTTAATGCAACCTGTAAATCTGCTTGTCCATCAAGATCTAATGTCCCACCCATCGCAATGAGCCCTTCATCAACAGGCAATTTTAAGGTTGTAATTTTGAACTTACGGTTCGCAAGACTAGCATTGAGAGTTGCGTCACCTACAACCTTGTCATCAATACTTACATCGCTAATCTTACCTACTACATTGACACTCGGATTATCCTTTGTGCCTCCAATTTCTACAGAGCCATTTAACTTGCCATCAAGATGTTCATTAGGGCGATCTAGTAAGGTTAATAAATTCTTTACGCTACCATTAGTAACATCTAATACGCCAAATAATTGTTTACTATCGTCAAGCTTCATGCCGCCTTTAGCAACATATCGGCCTCCATCTTTTTCAGCAAAGGTAAGGTCTTGTACATTCACTACCGTTTTATCTGCATACACATGACCATGAATATCATTTAATAATTCCCCATTAATCGATAGTGCATCAGATAATATGTATCCATTAAATTGAGGGTTATCCATAGAACCTGTGATAATCCCGCGCCCCGATAATAAACCGTCAACTTTGTAGTCTGTATTGATGAGCAATCTGCCCATATCAATTTTCTTACCTTCAAAGTCAACATTAATGGCGTCTTTAGAGATTGTACCTCCTCCAGTGATAGTTGCACCATAACCTTCGATATCAAAGCGATACAGCTCTAAAATATCATTTTTATAGTTGTATTTTGCAAAGGCATTAGTTACGAGCTTGCCATACGCAGAACCATCCCATAAATGAGCACGACCTTCTATAATAGGATTCGCCGCAGTACCTGTTATATGGTTATCTGTTTCAAACCAGCCTGTAATTGGAATATCTGTAACTGTACGGATTAGATTTTCAATACGTACTGCACGAGCTCGAGCATTTAAGTCTAATGCATCAGTATTAATGTTATACCAGCCCGTTACATCATATCCACCACTTGCATCTCCAACATGTCCATTTGTGATGGTGAGAACATGATTATCCAACTGAATATCCCCATGGATATTATCAAATCGAGCCCCTTTATAGTGAACCTCTTGCCCCCATACAGTGCCGGTCACATTTGGATTATCCAGAACACCTTTTATTGTAATAGACGTATTCAACGTACCATCTACATCTTGTCCGATAATAGGGCTTAATGACGTCAATGGTAAGGCATTACCAGAAATAGTAGCATCTACATTGCCATTTTGGATATAGCCATATCCGCTAAACGCACCATCCCCCATATTGCCTACTAGGGTTAGATTAGTTCGATTATCACTATGGGTAAAATTAGCTTTCGCCGCATCAGCTACTACACCACGAATCCCAATTTGACGCCCTTCAACTGCGCCCACTACATCCGTAACTTGATTATTTTTACCTAAGATACGAACCTCACCATCTACATTACCTGTAATAGGGGTGGACATATCTTTTGTAAAAGTATCCAAAGGTAAATTTTGAGCCTTTACTGTAGCATCAAAGTCGCCTGTATCAACTACATATTGACCATTAACCTTTGCATTACCTTCCCCAATTGACAAGCGAGTATTTTCAAGGCGAACTAATCCATCATCATAGACAATATCACCTTGTACACGATCAACATAATATCCTTTATAAGAAATACCATCACTGCTAATCGTAGCATCTACACGAGGAGCTACCGTTGTACCACCGATATGTGCACGGCCACCTACAACACCAGTTATGCCTACATCGGTAAGCGCTTCTAAAGCAACCTTATCGGCCACAACATTGAGGTTTAGATACTCTTCCTCTTTACCTAACGTAACAAGACCATTAACCTTGGCTACTTGATCATTAACACGCCAAGAGCTGCGACTAATAACGATTTGGTCATGATTTAGCATAATGCGACCTATACCATCGGTAATATTATATATAGTATTACCACGCTTATAAGTGCCTGTTAAGCCCTTAAAACCGACATTACCACTCATAATGTAATTGCCATCTTCACTTTTAACATTGAGATGTAAATCTTGTAATTTCCCACCCGTTACAGATAAATCTTGACGAAGTGGTACAAAACTCATGAAACCTGCCGTATCAATTTCATCTGCTTGTACAAAAAGATCGAAATTAGATACATGGTCCATATCAATGGTGCCATTTAATACAACAGAAGAGCCATCAACATCAGCAGTAAATGCCCCTTTAGACATACCACCCATATTAAGTGCCATAGTCCCATCGAGACTTTCTACATTTCTCTTTAGTCCATCTTTGGTTCGTACAGCTACGCGACCATCATGAATTGTAATAGAACCATCAAAGCTACCCGACTTATTAGGGTCAGATGGTTTTACTAACTTTTCTACACTCCACGATTCATCAGCTAGCTGCCAGATATGAAGATCCGGCGCCTCTACAATCACACTTGAAATAGCCGTTGCCCCTGATGTATTACTTGTAATAATACTAGGCAAAGCAGATAGCTTAACCCCTACTGCTACCTCTCGTGCAGTCCCTACTAAATGATCATCTCTATCTTTAATAGTAACGTCCGTTAGAACTACATCACCATTCCAGTTAATACGTAGAGAATCATAGTTTACAGATCCGTTTATGGCATTATTTACTTGTTCTTTAACCATTGGTGCTACATACGTTTGAGCGATAGGATTGATACTGGCACTAATACCAGATAAACCTAAAATCGCTGCACCTATAAGACACCACTTTTTACGGGTCATAATGATACTCCCATACACATTATGAATAATATAAATATATATACTATATCTTACCACAGACACAGTAATAACTATAGTGTTTTAGGGGTAAATTTTATAAAACTAATATAATTTCACACTAATCAATTTCTGCTATAAGTACACTGCTAATACAATTGCTCTAATATAAGTACATTGAGTTATACGACTATACATATATGGGAAATTAATTGCTTTTTTACGATAACATACTTAATCTAAACCAATATGAAATATACATATAAAATACGAAAGTAAATACTGAAGTAGAAAAAAAGACGACCGTAGTCGTCTTTTTAGGTTACATATTATATTATTGATTGCTACCAAGTTTTGCTAATTGTTCAAGGGCACCACTATTTGTAATAACCTCAGCACCTTGGCCAATTGGAGTATTCAATGGAACACCTGTTAATTGCTCAAGCGCTGCAATGCTAATATTGTAGTTATAAAGAGCTTGTACATAATTGTTACGAGCTGTTGTCAATTTAGTTTCTGCATCAAGAACGTCAAGGTTAGTACCAACGCCTGCACGATAACGAAGTGTAGCGATACGGAAGCTTTCTTGACCTTGAGCTACTGCAGTTTGTGTACTTTGAATCGTTTGTTCCGCAGAACGCAAATTCAAATATGCTTTTTGTACTGCTAATAAAACAGCATCTACAGTTGCTAAGTTAGCTTCTTTAGCTTGTTCAAGTTGTGCATTTGCTTTTTTAATCGCATTTTGTGTAGCACCGCCATCCCATAAACTCCAAGATGCACTAGCACCTACGCTCCAGGATTTTGTGCTTGTCCCAAAGTAACCATCTGGATCAATATAACCACGACCCGCTTTTACCGCTACAGTCGGTAAGTAGCCAGCTTTAGCAGATCTTACAGCTTCTTCAGCAGATTTCACATCAAGGGCAGATTTTACAAGCGCGGAACGATGAAGCATAGCATACGCTTTAGCTTGCTCTAATGTTACATTGTATGGCTTGTATTGTAAATCATGTTCTGCCGTAGTAATAGATGTTTGTACAGGATATGCAATGACTTGATTTAAGCTTGCTTCTGCCAAATTTGCAGTGTTTTGCGCTTTTACAAGAGATGTTTCAGAATCAGCAAGATTTGTTTTAGCTGCCAATACATCAGAGCTTGCTACTAAGCCTACATTATATTGTGCTTCTACATTTGTTACATGACCTTGATAGTCTTTAACAGCTTGTTGAGCTACATCAACGAGATTACGATTCATAATCAATGTATAGTAGCCGCTAATAGCGTCGTATTTTGCTTGTTGAAGTGCTTCTTCATAACTAGCACCAGTACCTTCACGAGTATAGCGTGCAGAATCAATGCTTGCATCAAGTTGAGGATAGAATACAGGCGCACTAATAGAGAAATTATGGCTACCAGACTTGCCACTACCAGTATCGCCTCCGGTTCTCTGTGCATTCCAAGCATAACTTACACTTGGATTTTTCCCAGCAGCTACTTGACTCACAGCAGATTTTGCGGCCTCATACCCCCACTTAGTTTGTTTTGCAGTACGGTTATTCGCCAATGCTAAATCAATAGTACGAGTCTCATTAAGAGCAAGTGCATGCTCATAAGTCTTGCTATCTTGAACTGCTTTATTAGCCAATAGCTTTTGTGTTAACTGAATAGCCTCTTTCTGATATTTAGTGAGTTGATCACCATTATTAACAGATGTAGTTACACTATCGGCAGCCATTACACCAGTAGTAGCTAAGGAGAGCATTACGCCTAAGGATAATACCTTTTTATTCATAATATGTACCTCCATACTCATAAAGAGTAAATGTATTAGTCATTAGAATACTTGTTTAATACCGAAATAGGTACCTCCATTCGTAGAGCTGAATGGTCTGGTCATTTGAATAACGCCATAGGTATCTTTATGTAAACGTATATCACTGCGAATACGATATTTACGATGATTAAGATCATACATAGCAGCAGACAAGGATACAGGGCCACGTAAATTATAATCTACGCCCACGCCCAATTCACTTTCAAAAATACCACCACGCACTAACCATTTAGAACTGATAAATTTACCTGCATTTAAATCAAATTTTGAATCATCCCCAATATTGGATAAGCCAATTTCAGCCATTCCTTTATCGTTAAATGCACGAAGTCGACCATTGATGCGGAATTCATTATCTGTTGTGTTATACAACATATCTACAGATGGTTCAACCTTAGAGGAGGACTTTTTTTCAGTAGTACCAACCTCTACAACATTTCCATTTGCATCAGTTCGATATGCTTTACCACCCATCAATTTATTGATACGAGCAGAGATTTGCGCCGTATTATGTAACGTCTCCTGAATATTTGCTTGCGCTTTAGGATCTGTTACAGTAGATTCCATGGAACGAGCCATATTATCTACACGATCCGTAGTTTGTTTTAAATTAGTTAAAATAGCACGCATATCATTGCCTGCATTACCATCAGCGTTAAATTGCTGAGCAGCTTGATTTAACTGGGCAGTTACATTTGCCATATTTTCAGTAATGGCTACTGCATTATCAGCCATCACCGCTGTAGATTGCAAGGAATGCTTGAGAGCATTTTGAGTTGCTGGATCACCAATGATATTATTGATAGACTGCAACATTTTTTCGGTGCCATCCATTAATTTCTGAGCACTTTGCATGGCTTTTTCCATAGCATCAACGCCTTCCCCTTTAACAGAGTCACCATCTTGTAAATATACTTTAGATTGGCCCGGTGAAATTTGAATATATTTATCCCCTAAGAAACCATCAGAGCCTAATGTGAAAATAGAATCACTTGGAATCTGAGTTTTTTCATCAAGCTTCATCTTAACTACAACGCCACGCGGTGTAATTTCAATATCAGAAACTGACCCGATGGCTACGCCAGAAAACTTAACTTGGTTGCCATTTTTCAAACCATTTACTTGGGCAAAATCACCAGTAATTGTCATTTGTGGTTTAGCCCATATATCAATGCGTCCTACAAACAGTATGCCCGCAATAAATAAAGCTATACCTATTATTGTGAAAGCCCCTACCTTGGCCTCCGTCGTCCACTTCATTATATATCTCCCATCGCAGATACGTTAATCGGTTCTGCTTCGCCATTAATAAACTGTTGTACCTTTTTATTTGTAGAATTCTTAAATTCTATTGTATCAGAAATCTCTACAAAACGCCCCTTATCAAGTAAAGCTATGCGATCGGCTACATAAAATGCAGATTGCATATCATGTGTTACTACGATAGAGGTACAACCAAGCCGATTTTGCATCCCTTTTATCAGCATACTAATTGTACCTGATGTAATTGGATCCAAACCAGACGATGGCTCATCATAAAGAATTAAACTCGGATCTAGTGCAATAGCACGAGCCAAGCTAACACGCTTCTTCATACCACCAGATAATTCATTTGGCATATAGGATTCATATCCTTTAAGACCAACCCAGTCGAGTCGCTCTGCCACAATGCGTTTAATCTCGTCTTCCCCTAACTTCGTATGTTGACGTAGACCAAAGGCTACGTTTTCCCCCACCGACATAGAGTCAAAAAGAGCAGAGTATTGGAACACCATGCCCATTTTTCTTCGTACTGTATTAAATTCATCTTCAGATAATGTTGTAATATCTGTGCCATCTACGATAATCTGCCCCGATGTAGGACGTTGTAAGCCAATCAGCAAGCGAAGTAATGTACTTTTACCACTACCACTACCACCTAATATAACTAATGTTTCCCCATCATTAATAGTGAGATTAACGGAGTCTAAAATCACACGCGACTCATAGGCAACTACAACATTGCGTAGTTCTATCATAAATCCCTCTAAAACTTCTACTAATATAACAAAGTAGATAAAAAGTAATTTAATACAAATACTAAAATGATACTAGTTACTACAGAACTAGTTGTGGAGAAGCCTACTGCTTCTGCGCCCATTTTAGTTTCCATCCCCTTATATGCACCTACCAACGCAATGACCGCGCCGAATACACTAGATTTAATTAAACCTAATGTAAAATCAGAAATAGTAGAGAACATTTGAATGGAATCTAAATATGTACTTGGAGCCAACCCTTTAATAGCAGTAGCTACAAAGTAACCACCGGCAATACCAATTACCACACCGTAAAAGGCCAAGATTGGAACCATTACCATACAAGCCACAACACGAGGAACTACGAGGTAACCTACTGGATCAACAGCCATAACTCGAAGAGCATCAATTTGCTCTGTTACCTTCATAGTACCAATTTCTGCAGTAATGGCAGCACCTACGCGGCCAGCTAGCACGACACCTACTAAAATAGGACCTAATTCACGTCCCATAGCTACCGCCATAAGACCACCAACTGTGCTTTGTGCGCCATATGTAATTAATACATCTGTGATCTGCAAAGTCATAACCGCACCTGCGAAGAGCAACGTCAAACTTATAATCGGCAATGAGTCCACCCCTAGGTGAGCCATCTGCTGAAATACATGCCACAGATTAATCATTTTTAGTTGTTTTATAGTGTGCCACACTAATAATGTAGCACTACCCATCTGCGATAGGCCGTTTATTACGGTTCTACCTATCGATTCAAGCCAATTCAACAGATTCACCCATTCCCCTTACAGTCTTAACTTACTCAGCTGAATTAGTACCATCAACCTTAGACTCGCCTTTTTTATCAGCCTCTTTGGACTCCTTTTTAGGGGAATCTTTTACATCCTTTTTATCGGATTTTTTAGCTTCTTTTTTATCAGCTTTGTCTTTCTTTGCTTGGTCTTCCAACTCTAATTTATGTTCCATCTTGATCTGATTTTTAACTTCTTTCACGCGTTTAGCTAATTCTTTATCACGATCAGCTGGCTTCATAACATGAATCGTAAATTGACCATCGCCTTGTACGATGTACTCAGTATCAACTGCAGTCTTTTCGATTTTTTTATCATCATCTTTGCCAGAGCTCAAGTCTTCTTGACCTGTTTTCTTTTGTACATCCCCTGGCATAGGTTTTGATTCAACATCTTTGATTTTAGCTTTTTTAACAGATTTAGAACCATCTTCATCAACTAGACTAATGCCATCTTCCAAAAATTCTACGACGATTTGATTATTTGTATCTGTTTTTTGAATTTCATCGTAAAGCTCATTAAAGTCTTTATGAATTTTTAAACGACGCAAAATTTCATCTGTTAAATTATATTTTTGTTTTTCTAAAACATATGGCAATGGAATTTCCCCACCACCACGTACTTCTAAGGTATATTTGCCAATTGCTTGATCTTCAGGAACCTTAAAGAAGATTTGTTTAACAACCTTTTCGCCGCGGAACGGTTCTAAAGTAACATCTACAACAATTGTATCCCCAGGAGAAACAACAGTAGATGATGCAGACGCATCAATGAGCTTCGCTGTTTTCTTATCTTGAGTTACTTCCGTCTCAACTGTAATGTCCGCAATTTCATAGTTTATGAATCGATTATTCATTAGAACATCGATGACATTATAGAACTCATCAACGGCTTTCTCAGAAATAGAATCAGCGCTATAGAACATATTTGTCCGCGTTAACGGCTTGTGCTCTTTTCCTTTAGGCGTAATAGTATAGGAAATTGTCGCTGTACCAGAGCCACTACGATCCAATGTTTTATTCAACATATTATACAAAGATGTAGCTGCTAAGGTTGGTGTCATTTCACTATCTTCTACTACCTTAACAGAGCTAGTTTTATCACGGCCCATATCGCGATCTTTTAGATGGAATCGCAATGGAATGCCATGAGCAATTAAACCAGATACACCAGCGATGCCGGCCCCTCTATCCTCCGTAACAGAACCTACTTCTTGTCCCATAGAGCCAAGTTTAAATGCTGCATTATAACTTTTAACTACGGTAAAAATACTCGCATTATGCATGAAGTAGTTTGAAGATCCATGCTTCAAGAACGGATGTCCAAAGGCTACGATTTTTTCACCATCTACATAAGTAACAGTACCGATAGCCCCTAATTTAAGATCTCCATCAACTAATAATGCTGCTACAGATCCACCAGCCTCTAATGGTTTTGCAATTTCATCACCACTAGCACTAGCAGTATCATAAGTTTCATATTTATATTGTGGCAGCTTGGATTTAAAGTAATCCATGGACGCCGCGTCAAAGCCATAAGCCATCAGTGGAGTTCCTAGAGGAATCAACTGCGTGTCATCCCAAGGTTTAGATAAATTCTTCTCATATGGAATATTCCATAGTTTTACCATATCCTCGATAGGAGTAATCATCCCAATTGTGCCGTCTGCAAACCCCCATCCATAGGCAACAGCGCCAACGAGCTTACCATTTATATATACAGGGCTACCACTCATACCATGAGCAATACCACCGGTTTGTTCCATAACGGAACCGGAGAATTTTGCCAAAATAAGATGACCAGATGGTCCCTTATCCTTCATGACACCAAGCACCTTTACATCAAAGGTGGAGATAGTATCCCCTACGATTACAGTTTTTGCAATACCTTCCATACCTGTAGTTACATCATTGACAGGCATGAAATCGACAGCCTGTGTAGCTGTAAGTGAAGTACAGAAGAAAAGCGCCAGTATCGCTTTTCTATACCGACGCCAAGAATGAGAAAACTTCATTCCTTCTCTCCTTTATTTACTTTCTACGGTGACAACGATTTGATCACGAGAAACGTCTGAACCCACTGTAACATTAACCGCCGATACAGTACCAGTTACAGTAGATTTAGCAGCAGCCATAGGGCCAGCTAATGTTTCGACAGTCACCAATGTTTGACCTTCTGTTACAGAAGCGCCAACAGAAACTGTAGAGGCAACTTTACCTGTTAATACACTTTGGTATGATACAGGGGCCGCCATTACAGAGCTAACACTTAAAATGCCTAGTGCAGCTAAAGCCAACACTACTCTTTTCATAACGATCCCTCCTTTTACAAAATTAGTTATGTACCTATAGTATACTAAATTATTAGCAATTTTTCAAACAAATTTGTATGCAACGAATTCATTTTATGATTATTATATCCTCATAGCTTGTAGGTGAAGAAGTTGACTTATGCACATACTCATCTTTCACAACTAAGTCAACACTACCTTGGTTAGATAACTCAGCGCCATCTACTACGCCAAGCTTAGATAATAACTTTGCCCCTTCTTTTTGAGTGACCCCCACAGATTGAAGTCCTACTTTATCAACAGCTAATACTACCAAATTATTGTCCTTTGTAGTACCTATAAAGCTACGCGCTTTATTATTAGATGAATCGGCCCCTACATAGCGACCATTTTTCATCACCATCGTCCCCGCTTGTAGACTAGCACCCCCTGTTGTGCTCACTTGAGCAAGCTCCGGTCTATTTTGTATCGAAATAGGTGTACCTACCTTTAACTTACGTAAAGCCTCGCGAGCCTCACCGTGACCTGATAATACATATTGGTTTTCCCCTAACTTAGAGTTACCATTTTGTCCACTAATAACCTTACCATTGGCTACAGTCACTTCATAGCCATAGTCATTGGTCTTCGTGGAGGGACCATAAGCATTCGTATACAATGTTAAAGCATTCTCTTTGCGCGGTGCATTTACAGCAGTAATCATAAAGCTTTCTTTTTGTGTTTTAGCTTGTAATAAGGGCTTTTTCTCTTCTATGAAATAACCGCGATTCGGAGTATACCGCAAAGTACCACGATTAGAGATACGCTCTAAATCAATAGTGCCATCGCTAGCTACAGAATAAGGACGTTCAAAACTACCACCTTTTACCTTCGCTCCAATCAAAGCAGTATGGGCCTGACTGACAGCCGCCAAGGTTTTGCCTTCCGGAACATGAGCTACTACCATAGGCGAATCATTATCTACAGTTAAAGCATAGGCTTGAATTTTACCTTCAGGCACGGTGTTATTAATCTTACTGTACGCCACAGATTTATTTACATCTTTTGTAGTCTGTTGGGCATAGCTTGAAAATAGATCTACAACGATACGTGCCGGCTTTTCCAAGGTGAACTCATGATGTTGTACATCTTTATTTGCCGTTAAAGTTACTTGTAAACTTCCATTTACTGGCTGTAAACCAATACCTTTTAGAACACCTGTCTTTGTATCATTTTGACTAATAGGCCCTGTCAGACCATTTGTAGTCCCTCCTAAGTTGAGTGTCAGAGCATGAGTTGCTTCATTATAGGATCGAGCCCACGACACAGGCATTTCAGATACATCCAAAACTATGCGGCTAGTGCCTTCATGATTAGATACGCGCACCCCAGTTAAATTACCTGCTTCAGCATAAGGAACAGTGCTGCCTAAGAAACCTAAAACAGCAAAAGTCATGTATAGATATCGTTTCATATATAATTCCTCTACAACGATAAACCATATCAATGGTCATATATTTTATATCAATTTTATACAATATACTTTTACTATAGTATACATCATAAAGATGAAAAATTCAAAAATATAAACTAAAAAACGAAGTTACTAGCTATAGAAAAATCATTAGATAATAATCAATTCATAGTTAGTAACTTCGTTACTTTTAACTTATATTAAAGTCGTATATCATTGTAACTCATCTAGTGTGTCACGGAGTTGTGACATTTCATCAAGAGCCTTCGCAACGCCCTTAATAACCGCATATCGCGGAGATTCTACTAAATATGCCGCAATACCAACAGAACGGGTAATAACGCGATCCAAACCATCGATAAGAGCACCCCCACCCGTTAGGATGATACCGTGATCATTAATGGCAGCCACAAGTTCAGGCGGTGTTTTTTCTAAAATAGATTTAATGCCCTCTAAAATATTCATGACTTGTGCCTCTAAAGCACGCTGAATTTCTAAAGAGTTCACCGCTACCATCTTTGGTAAACCAGAGCTCGCATCACGTCCACGTACCTCTATAGTACGTTCCTTAGCACGGCGATCCACGGTGCCTACAGAAATTTTAATCTTTTCTGCTGTTAATGGCCCAATGACAAGACGCTTCTTTCGGCGAATATAACGAATAATAGATTCGTTAAAAGAATCTCCACCTATACGGAGAGATTCACTTACAACGACACCTGTATCGCAAAGAACGGCAATATCCGTGGTACCACCACCAACATCAACAACCATAGCACCTACTTGCTTAGCATCGTTGAGACCAGTCCCCATAGCAGCAGCCAGTGGCTCTTCAATGAGAACAGTCTTTTTAGCACCGGTTCTAAGCAAAGCCTCTAAAATGGCGCGCTTCTCCACAGGTGTAATACCTGATGGAACACATACGATAATCCGTGTTTTCATCAATCGAGAAGCAGGTACAACGGAGCGAATAAAGTACTTTAACATGAATTCTGTCATATCATAGTCTGCAATAACACCAGCTTGAACAGGTCGGATGACAGATATTCCCTTTGGCGTACGACCTACCATGGAACGGGCCGCCTCGCCTAAAGCAAGAATATCCCCCGTTTTATCATCTCGAGCGATATAAGACGGTTCATCAAGCACCAAGCCCTTTCCCTTAGCAAAAATGAGAATGCTGGCAGTCCCTAAATCGATACCTAAATCAAAGTTCAAGGATCGATTCAAGCGTCCCATCAAATCTCCAACTTGCTCAGGACGAACTAAGCGCTTTAATGTCATGGCAGGCGTAGTTTTAGCAATGGCTACGGTTTCACGACTACGGCGCTCTGCACGGCGCATTTTTGTGACCTTAACCATGGCCTCGCGCATATTAGAGGCTAAGTGATTCGCTTGTTTTGCAACACCTTCTGAAAGTTTCGTAGACTTGCGCTTTGTTCTACGCAAGGGCTTACGAGTCGCGCTCGCCTTAGAGTTTTCAACCTTTGCAGCACCTAGGTTTTGTTGCTCGTTGTATAAAGCCGGCCCTTTAGAGCGCCGGCTTCTTTTCTTATTATTCTGTTTTGGCTCTGTACTCTTATTCGTCAACCCGAACAATATCAGCACCTAACCTTTGCAATTTACCTACAAAATCATCATAGCCACGGTCGATATGATGTAGACGACCTACCTCAGTTCTACCTTCTGCAGTCAACGCAGCACAAACAAGAGCTGCACCAGCACGCAAGTCAGTAGCATTTACTACGGCACCGTGCAAGCGAGGCATACCTTCTACAATCGCTTGGCGATTATCGATATCGATATGAGCACCCATCTTACGAAGTTCAGCTACGTGCATGAAGCGGTTCTCAAATACCGTTTCTGTTACTGTACTTGTACCTTCTGCAATCGTAGTGAGCGCCATAAATTGAGCTTGCATATCTGTTGGGAAGCCAGGATATGGTAATGTTTTAATATCAACAGCTTTAATGCCTTTACCAGTGCTGATAACGCGAATACCGTCGATTTCTTCCTCTACAGTAACGCCAGCTTCTTTTAATTTAGCTACTACAGGCTTCAAATGTTCTGGTAACGCATTTTCTACGAATACATCACCGCCAGCCATAGCCGCTGCAATCAAGTATGTACCAGCTTCAATACGGTCAGGAATAACCGTATGAATAGCACCATGCAATTGAGGTACACCTTCAATACGGATTACGTTTGTACCAGCACCGCGGATATTGGCGCCCATAGCGTTCAAGAATGTTGCTAAATCAACGATTTCAGGCTCTTCTGCAGCATTTTCAATAACAGTTTTACCTTCTGCCATAGAAGCGGCCATAATTACGTTTTCTGTAGCCCCTACACTTGGGAAGTCCAAGTAAATTTGAGTACCTTTAAGGCCTTCAGGAGCATGAGCATATACATAATCTTCAGTAATTTCAATTTTAGCACCTAAAGCTTCAAAAGCTTTTAAGTGAAGATCGATAGGACGCGCGCCGATAGCACAGCCACCAGGCATGGAGATTTTAGCCTCCCCTTTACGCGCCAAAAGAGGCCCCATTACAAGGAAGGATGCACGCATTTTACGTACAAGTTCATAAGGAGCTTCAGTAGCAGTCAATGTAGACGCATCAAAAATGATTTCATCATCTGCTTCATTACGAGTAATTTTAACCCCCAAAGACTCGATAACTTGGCAAATCGTACCTACATCTTCCAAATTTGGAATTTCAAGTAATTTACTAGGCGTTGATGCTAGCAAAGTACCGGCAATAATAGGGAGTACCGCATTTTTAGCACTACTAACACGTACACGGCCTTCCAAGCGATTGCCACCTTGAATGATTAGCTTTTCCAACAGAATTCCTCCTACACTTTATATCGATCATCTTGTATAAACTACAAGACGTTGTATTTATAACGTCATATACTAAATGTTATTATACTATTTTTCGATATATCTCATCAAGAGAATGTGAGAAAATACTGAGAAAAAAGCCCCTCTTTTTTTGAATCGTTTCACCCAAAAATATTGTTAAATTTTTAGGTCCCATTCATGTAGAGGGGCTTCTTATTATTTTGCTTTTAAGGATTTCAATTTGTCATCCATGTGTACAGTATCAAGGAAGCGTACAGTACCAGTTTTAGAGCGCATTACGATAGTATGTGTACGCGCACCACCTGGGAAGTATTGAATTGGGTTCAATAGATTACCACGTGTAATGGCTGTAGCCGCAAAGATAACATCATCAGTGCGAACTAGATCATCCAAAGTAAGAACTTGGTTTACATCGGTAATACCCATTTCATGGCAACGACGAATTTCTTCATCAGTTTCTGGTTTTAAGCGAGCTTGCATATCACCGCCTACACATTTTAATGCAGCAGCAGCCAATACACCTTCTGGTGCACCACCAGTACCAACAACCATGTGTACACCAGAACCTTCGATACAACATTCCATAGCTGGGTTAACATCACCGTCGGAGATGAGCATAATACGAGCACCTACTTCGCGCGCTTCTTTCATCAAACCTTGATGACGCTCACGATCGAGCATAACCAACGTAATTTCCTCTACAGTACGTTCCATTTTAGCAGCTACATTTTTAATGTTTTCAGTCAAAGATTTTGTAATATCGATAGCACCTGCACCGCGAGGACCAACACAAAGTTTCTCCATGTACATATCTGGTGCATGTAATAAACCACCTTTTTCAGCAATTGCCATAACTGCAATAGCACCGTTTTGACCTTTCGCAATTAAGTTTGTACCTTCAATAGGGTCAACTGCGATATCTACTTCTGGACCACCTGCACCTACATGTTCACCAATGTAAAGCATAGGAGCTTCGTCAATTTCACCTTCACCGATAACTACAGTACCAGAAATACGAACAGAGTCAAAAGCTTGACGCATAGCGTCTACAGCTAGACCATCAGCTGCGTCTTTTTGACCGCGACCAAGCAAACGACCACTGCGCAAAGCGGCTGCTTCAACGACACGAGCAAATTCCAAAGATAATGTACGATCCATAATGGGCCTCCTTATAAGTCCTCTATGTTTTGATATGACTCCTACCCAGAGTCTTTACTTAACTTATTGATTAGCTTGTTTCCAATCTTCCATAAACTTCGCAAGGCCTGCATCAGTCAACGGATGTTTCATAGCTTGCATAAGCACTTTAAATGGAACGGTTGCAATATGAGCACCCGCTTTAGCACATTGAATGATGTGCAACGGCGTTCTCACACTAGCAGCAATGATTTCAGTTTCAATTTCATGAATAGCAAAGATGTCTGCAATATCTTGAATCAATGTAAGGCCATCCATGCTGATGTCATCAATGCGACCAACAAAGGGACTAACATAAGTAGCACCTGCACGAGCCGCCAACAACGCTTGGTTAGCAGAGAAGATTAAAGTTACATTTGTTTTAATGCCTTCTTTGCTTAAAACTGCAACGGCTTTAAGACCTTCAGGAGTCATAGGTACTTTAATAACTACATTAGAGCCTAATTTTACAAGATCATGTGCTTCTCTTACCATTCCTTCAGCATCAGTGGAAATAACCTCTGCACTAACAGGACCTTCTACAAGACTTGCAATTTCAGAAATAACTTGCTTTAAGTCCCGTTTGGCTTTCACGATAAGAGATGGATTTGTCGTAACACCATCAATAAAACCAAAGGCATAGGCCTCTTTAATCTCATCAAATTCTGCTGTATCAATAAAGAATTTCATAGAATTCCCCCTCTTATTTCGCAGGTGTAATGACTTCAACGCCACCCATATAAGGTACCAAAACCTTTGGAATCACTACGGAACCATCAGCTTGTTGGCAATTTTCTAAAATAGCTGCCACTGTACGGCCCACCGCAAGACCAGAACCATTTAATGTATGAACAAATTCAGGTTTGCCTTTAGGACCACGACGGAATTTAATATTAGCACGACGAGCTTGGAAGTCTGTCATATTGGAGCAAGAAGAAATTTCTCTGTACTTGCCTTGAGCTGGCATCCATACCTCTACGTCATATGTTTTAGCAGAACCAAAGCCCATATCACCTGTACAAAGAGTGATAACACGGAATGGTAATTCTAATAAACGTAATACTTCTTCTGCATTATCTGTCAAAGTTTCTAATTCTTTGAAAGAGTCTTCAGGTTTAGCTAATTTTACCATTTCAACTTTGTTGAATTGATGTTGACGAATAAGACCACGAGTATCGCGACCTGCAGAACCTGCTTCAGCACGGAAACATGCAGTGAATGCAGTGTAGTATTTAGGTAATTCCTCTTCGCTCAAGATTTCACCACCATGGTAGTTAGTCAATGTAACCTCAGCAGTAGGAATCAAGAAATATTCTGTATCCGCTACATGGTACATATCTTCAGCAAATTTAGGTAATTGACCAGTACCAGTCAATGTTTCACGAGTTACCATATATGGAGTCATCATTTCAGTATAGCCGTGTTTGTCTACATGAAGATCAACCATGAAATTGATCAAGGCACGTTCTAAACGAGCACCTAAACCTTTATATACAGTGAAACGGGCACCACTCATTTTGCCAGCGCGGTTAAAATCTAGAATATCAAGACTTTCACCTAAATCCCAATGAGCTTGCACTTCAAAATCAAATTGACGTGGTTCACCCCATTTGCGTTGCTCTACGTTCTCCTCTTCATCAGCACCAACTGGAACAGATGGATCACACATATTTGGCAACATCAATGCCGCATCACGCAAATTAGTTTCTACTTCGCGAATACGGTTATCAAGCTCAGCAATTTCGTCGCCTACTTTTTTCATTTCTGCGATTTTATCATCTGCATTTTCTTTATTGCGTTTTAATTGGCTAATTTCTTCAGTTACGGAATTGCGAAGCGCTTTTAATTCTTCTACCTTACCAATCAACTGACGACGTTCATCATAAGCGGATACAAAGGTTTCCAAATCGCCTGTTGTGTGACGGTTATCTAAGTTTTGTTGCACTAAATCAATATTTTCTCGGACAAATTTTAAATCTAACATGCTATAAACCTCATTTTCCAACTATGCTACGTACAATATATTCAATACGTTTAAGTATACCATATATTGGTGTATTTATCATTAAATTATACGTTATATACTAATCGTTTCATCAACATTTTATACTACTCATCATCGTCTTCGTCTAGCAAATAATCTTTTGCCATCCATTTGCGAGTGCCTGTGAAAGATATGGTAACCCACTTCTCTGTGGAATTACCGCCGATTTCTTGGTCAATTTCGTTGCGAATTGCATCAATCTCAGCAATTGTCTGATATGGGAAATTCTTGCGAACTAAAATATCAATCTCGATGATACGGGTATTGCCATATACTTGCACACTCGTTACATAATCTTTGAAATTATATTTCTCCATAAAACGATCCATAATTTCTTGTACTTCATTATGTAATGAAGACGGTGCCCACCCCAAGATTTGCTTCATAGATGGCACAATAATATGAATCGCAGACGGTAACATCTGTACGGCTAATACAATTAATACGATAGGGTCAATATAAGCTGCCCATTCAGCGTATGCCGTTCCTTCTAGCATGGTAGCTACCACAAAGCTAATCAAAATAGCCGCCTCTAACAAGGCATCTACATACCAACTTACATTATCAAACTTAATCAAGTTAGACTGTAAACTTTTATTAATACGACGTACATATAAATAATACGCAGTATCTGCAACAGTAAAGAATATAGCATAATAAATAGCTGGTCCAAAGTCTACATGACGACCACCAGATAAAAGGTCTGTAATACCACTCGATAAAGCATAAATGACAATAAGTAAAATAAAGAAACCTTCTACAGCTAACACAAGCGGTTCAAATTGCCAGAAGCCAAACTGGAATCGCTTACTTGTTTCTCTCGCTACAAGCTTAGCAGTCATAAGCATCATAATCTTAATAACTACGTCCACGAAGGAAAATACACCATCTAATAAGACGGCACTAGACCCTGTAACAATCCCCATTATAGTACCACTAACGGCCACAAGTGCCATCAAGGCAACAGACTGCATTAATAACTTTTGTTCAATAGAGCGCCTTGCGCCTAATATATCCATTAAGTTCCCCACTTTCTTAATTTTTACATCCTTTTATTATACACCAAGTACATTGATACGCAAAAAGCAGCTGATTTGAATGTGTTTCAAATCAGCTGCTTGTAATGTATCAATATTCTTTTTCTATAAGGAGTAAATTTTCAATCTTTGGAATCCTTTTAATCCTTATTTAGTTCGTAGGCTCTGGAGCTACTTTACCAGCTACATAGCGCTCT
The DNA here is from genome assembly GCF_018376515.1 of Veillonella sp. oral taxon 158. Taxonomy (NCBI): domain Bacteria; kingdom Bacillati; phylum Bacillota; class Negativicutes; order Veillonellales; family Veillonellaceae; genus Veillonella; species Veillonella sp. oral taxon 158. The sequence goes on from NZ_JAHABE010000005.1 coordinate 93,537, forward strand.
ACGATGTGTCGATCATCGCCTACGTACAACCAACGTTCCAATCGCTCTTCTAAGGAGCGTTCATTAGGGTCAAACAACGTCGTATCGTCGATAACAAGAGCATCAAGTTCACAACCTTTTTCAAAGCTGCCCACCTTGCCAAAGAACTTACCGCCGCCCTTTGTAGCCATATAGAAGGCTTCACTCAATGTAAGTGGCGCATACGTTTGATCCACTTCCACCCATTTCATCTTGGATAGTCCAATGGCTTCGGTAAGAACCTTCGCCATGGATACAATATGTCCACCAGAAATATCGGAACCTAAGCCAATAGGTATTTTCCGTTCAAACAATTTACGAATCGGTGCAATGCCACTAGATAAATTTACATTTGAATACGGGCAATGAGACACCATAGTTTGTGTTTCTGCCATGCGGTCCATTTCTACGTCACTTAAATGAATGCAATGAGCCATCACTGTCTGCACCTTCCCCATGAGATGATGTTCATAGTATACATCTGTATAATTAGCTGCCTCAGGATGTAGGGCTGCTACCCATTCAATTTCACCATGATTTTCTGACAAGTGAGATTGAACCGGCACATTATACGCTTCTGCCAAGTTACCTAAACCACTCATTAACTCGCTTGTACAAGATGGAACAAAACGAGGCGTAATAATTGGTTTTACTAAAGGACCAAATTGAGCTGATGCTTCTAACCACTCTTTAGTATCAGCTAAGGATTGTTGTGTGTCTTCAATTAAAAATTCTGGACTATTGCGGTCCATATTGACCTTGCCTACATAGGCAGATAAACCTGCTTTTTGTAAAAGCTCCATCAATACTAATGTACTATCTTTATGAATCGTACCAAACAAGATGCTTCGCGTCGTGCCATTTCGCCATAAGTCGTGTACAAAGGCGCCATATACTAAACGAGCATATTCTTGATCACTAAACTTTGCTTCCTCTGGGAAGGTATAGGTTTCAAGCCAAGGTAAGAGTTCCTTATCCATACCTAAACCGCGATTGCAATATTGCGGTGCATGTGCATGAGTATCCACAAAACCGGGGATGATGAGATGATCACCATAATCTGTAATCGGATGTTCTCCATACGCTGGTGGTATACTTTCACCACAATGAACAACTACACCATCGACGGCAATAACATAACCTTGTTGAATAGCTACAAACTCTGATGGACGTGGTGTATATAAAATATTTCCTTTTAAAATGATTGTTGAATTCATATAACCTCCTCGCATGTTCATGATTATAGATGAGTCGCTCTATACCACATGCTAGATTAATTTTCAATCAATATACAATGCTATATGATTCATAGTATAGACATTTTAGATGGCAAAGTGAATAATAAATGCCAATGTCATGATATACATAATAGGATGAATTTCATGACGACGACCTGTAGTCAATTTAATCAATGTATAAGAGATAAAACCAAAAGATAAACCTTGAGCAATACTGAATGTTAAAGGCATAAGAAGAATTGTTAAGAATGCTGGCAATGCTTCTGTAAAGTCAGTGAAGTCGATATGTGTTACTTCACTCATCATAAATACGCCAATTGTGATAAGTACCGGTGCTGTCGCTTGTGGTGGTACCAATAAGAACAATGGTGCAAAGAACAAGGCTACCAAGTATAAAAGACCTGTTACAACTGCTGTAAGACCCGTACGACCCCCGTCGGCAACGGCTGCCGCACTTTCAATGTAAGAAGTAACTGTAGAAGTACCTACAACGGCACCTGCTGCAGCACCAATAGAAGTACATAGCAAGGCTTTGTCTAACCCTTCGAACTTACCATCTTCATTTATCAAATTTGCTTTTCTCGTTACACCGATCAATGTGCCGATATTATCAAACATATCTACAATAGTGATGGAGAAAATAATAGAGAAAATACCATATTTAATAGCCCCCATTATATCTAGTTGACCGAATGTATCAACTGGAACTGGTGGCACCAAGTTAAAGATATCTGCACTTGTAGCAGGTATCTTAGTTAAACCTAAAGCCATTGCTGCAATTGTAGTAAACGCCATGCCGATTAGCAAGCCGCCTTTAACTTGTTTTGCCAGCAAAATACTAGTAATAAATAAGCCTAATAAAGTCAATAATACCGCTGGATCTTGCATATTACCTAGGGTTACAAAGGTTGCATTATTAGGTACGATAATATGAGCATTTTTAAAACCGATGAAAGCAACGAATAAACCAATACCTACACCAATCGATGTTTTCAGTACTTGTGGAATACCATCTACAATTTTGTTAAGAACTTTAGTAACCGTTAAAATAACAAATACTGTACCGGAAATAAAAACGGCCCCCAATGCAGTTTGCCAACTAAGACCCATGGCACCACAAATAGTGTACGAGAAGAACGCACTGAGACCAAGTCCTGGTGCTACGATAACAGGAACATTAGCCACTAAACCGATAAGCATGGTCGCAAAAGCTGTTGTTAACACAACCGCTGCCACTGCACTAGCATGCGGCATGCCTGATACAGATAATAAGTTTGGTATTACTGCCAGAATATATACTGACGCAATAAACATCGTAATACCTGCAAAAAACTCAGTTTTCACTGATGTGCCATGTTGGGTTAACTTGAAAAAGCGATCAAGAAAACCATTTGCTTCATTTGTTCTTTCGTACTCCATTGAACTCATCTCATATTCCTCCAAACTTTTAGAAAAAAATAAAATGGATAAATAAAAAACGACTACAAGAGCATCATAAAGATGCTCTTGTAGTCGTAAATCTCGGTTTACGCTAGAGACCCTTGACCCATCCCGTCAAGGTTATACAAGATTAGTAATATGTCTATACAGTTAATCCTTATCTGCTATTTACTATTGATAAGGCTAAATAAGAAATTTTTATTTTATGAATTTTTCTCATATCTGTTATGCCAATAACACAATCTATGCACCTAGTATAAAGTTATTTTTATGCATTGTCAATAACTATTTATGATTTACATTTCATATTCTTTTTTCAAGACATAACCGTATGCTTTTTTAGAGCCATCAGGTTGTTCAATAAGGTATACGCCTTGTATTTCTGGAGCAAATCCAGGCAATTGATTAATTCCTTCTTCTAAAGCAAGGAAGTAATCACAAGCAGTCCGAGACCATCGTTCTCCAGGCTGTACGCATAATACACCTGGTGGGTACGGCAAAGCCCCTTCAAGTGCAATTCGACCTTCCACCTCATCTAAAGGCACAAGCTCTCCCTTATTGCGTTGAAACTCAAAGTTTGCCTCTTGTGGATTCATTACATATTCTGGGAAGTACGCCTTGGAGAATAAGCGTTGTTGTAGAGTACTCACGTTTCTAGCTTTATAAAAATCATGCATTTCTTGACAGAGTTGGCGAATATGATAACCTTTATATTTATCTATATGGCTATAGTAAATCGACGGTAACACTTCTTCCATAGGGGCATTGCGGTCTATAAGCTCTTCAAAACGCACAAGCTGATTGACTAATGCATCCATTTTCTTTTTAGATTCTGCAGGAGTCATAAGGAATAGAATCGTATTGAGATCACACTTTTCTGGAATAATTCTATTTTCCCGCAAGTAATTGGCCAATATATTGGCATGAATACCAAAGTCTTCATACGCCCCTGTTTCAACATTAATACCAGGCGTAATCAACTGGAATTTACAAGGATCGATAAAGTACTGCCCTTCACCATAGCCTTTAAAGGAATGCCATTTTGCATTTGGTTCAAAGGCAAAATAACTCACATCATTAGCCATCTCTTGTGTATTGCCTTCTTCCCACTTCTTACCATGTACTATAGGTGCTACCAAAGGTCTCAGATATTTGCAGTGGCTTAATACCGACTTACGGGCATCAATTCCTACTTCAATACATTCACGCCACAACTGTTTTCCCAATTCACCTTCATGCATTTTGGCATTTACATCGAGAGATGCAAAGAGTGGATAAAAAGGGGATGTGGAAGCATGCATCATAAAGGAGTTATTAAAACGCTTATGATCTACATAACGGTCTTGTCCTTTGATATGTTTATCTTTCTTATGGATTTGAGACGCTTGAGAGAAGCCCGCTTGTTGCTTATGTACAGATTGAGTCACTAAAATTCCAGGATCATTAGGACCTAGCTCTAATAATAAAGGACTACAATCTTTCATCATAGGAATAAACTGTTCATACCCAACCCAGGCAGAGTCAAAGAAAATATAGTCGCACAAGTGACCTATTTTATCTACTACTTGGCGCGCATTATAAATCGTACCATCATAGGTACCTAATTGAATAACGGCTAGCCGAATTGGACGGTCTGCTTTGGCTTTATTAGGATCCTTCTCACCGATTAAATTTCGAATATAGCTTTCATCAAAACAACGTTCTAAAATACCGCCAATAGAACCAAACGGATTCCGTGCGGTCTCTAAATATATCGGTGTGGCACCGGACATAACGAGACCGCCATGGCAAATAGATTTATGATTATTGCGATCATATAAAATAATATCGCCTGGCGTTAAAAGAGCATTGAGTACTACTTTGTTGGCAGAAGATGTGCCGTTTAATACAAAATATGTTTTATCCGCATTATACACTGCAGCTGCATGAGCCTGCGCATCATGAGCATAACCTTCGTGGATTAAAAGATCACCAAGCTTTACATCGGCATTACAAAGGTCTGCACGGAAAATATGATCTCCAAAGAAATCAAAAAAGGCACGTCCCGTAGGATGCTTAGCAAAAAACTGTCCCCCTTGATGTCCTGGGCAGTCAAATTGAGCATTGTTATCTCCTACATAATCAGATAAGGCCTTAAAGAAAGGGGGCAAAATCAAAGCTTCATAGCTTGCTACAATCTGCTCTATCGTCCCTTTATAGTCATTTATGCTAGTAGATGTAACATCTATTACCGCCCCAATTCGCTCCATATCAAAAGATATAGTATGGGATGGATCTACTACCATTACAATAGCAGGTATTCCAAACGAACGGATTTGCTCATTATCGAGTACATCCATTTCAGAGGCGCTCACCACAACGGCACCTATGTTGGTAAAATCCGTTTCATTAATAGGTATGCATGTACGGTCCTCGATAGAACTAATCCAAGGTTTTACACTATCGGTAAAAGCAATTTTTAAATGTTTCACCATAGCCTCCTCTCTTCATGTCAATACTTTATATGCTTATAGTATTTAACGTAGTACATTATGGTCATGTAAAAAAGCTCCCTACTCAAAGAATAGGGAGCCTTTATATGTTAGATTATTCAGCTGCTTCTTCTTCAGCTTCAATATGCTTAGGAGCTTCTGGTTTCATCAATGGGAACAACAATACATCGCGGATGGATGCAGAGTCTGTTAAGAACATAACGAGACGGTCGATACCAACACCTAAACCTGCTGTTGGAGGTAAACCGTATTCAAGAGCTGTAACGAAGTCTTCATCCATACGGTGAGCTTCATCATCGCCAGCTTCGCGTTCTTTCAATTGATCCAAGAAACGTTGTTTTTGGTCGATCGGGTCATTTAACTCGGAGAAGCCGTTGGCCAATTCACGACCATAAATGAACGCTTCAAAACGTTCTGTAGCCAATGGATTTTCACGACTTGCTTTTGCAAGTGGAGAAATTTCTTTTGGATGACCATATACGATAGTTGGTTGAATCAAGTTTTCTTCTACATAATCTTCGAAGCAAGCATTTAAGATTTTACCAATACCATCATTTTCTGTGTATTCTACATTTAAACGATCTGCAATAGCACGAGCTTCTTCAACAGTAGTTACTGCATCAAAGTCTTCACCAGTGTATTTTTTTACACCTTCTGCCATTGTGATACGGTTCCAAGGTGGAGTCAAATTGATTTCAGTACCTTGGTATGTGATTTCTTGTGTACCTAGAACCTCTTGTGCACAGTAGGACACAAGGTTTTCTGTTAAGCGAATAGCATCCTCAACATCGCCATACGCTTGGTAAGATTCGATAGTAGTGAATTCTGGATTATGACGGTTGTCGATACCTTCGTTACGGAAACAACGGTTCATTTCGAATACGCGGTCCATACCACCAACGATCAAGCGTTTGAGGTACAATTCTGGTGCAATACGCATGTAAATATCGATATCAAGCGCATTGTGGTGAGTGATGAATGGACGAGCTGCAGCACCACCAGGGATAGCATGCATCATTGGTGTTTCTACTTCCATGAAACCATCACGCATCATGTATTCGCGAATTTTAGCAACGATTTGGGAACGTTTTACAAATGTATCACGAACTTCAGGATTTACGATCAAATCAACATAACGTTGACGGTAACGAAGTTCTGTATCCTTTAAACCATGCCATTTTTCTGGCAATGGACGTAAAGATTTAGATAACAAAGTTAATTTGTTAACTTTAATTGTAACTTCACCTGTATGAGTTTTAAATACATGACCTTCTACACCGATGATATCACCGATATCAAGCATTTTTACGTATTTATAAGCCTCTTCGCCCAATACATCTTTACGGAAATATACTTGAATATCCCCAGATTTATCACGAACATTAGCAAATGCCGTTTTACCATGGGAACGGATTGTCATCAAGCGCCCTGCAATAACTACAGGTTGACCATCATATTTCAAGAAGAACTCATCTTTAATTTCTTTTGCATTATCTTTTACAACAAAACGTTGACCAAATGGATAGATGCCATCTGCTTCGTATTCAGCCAATTTGTCGCGGCGAATTTGCATTTGCTCATTCAGCTCTTCTTGTACATTTTTAATTTCTTCACTCATGTTATCGCCTCTTCGTCAGTAAATGTAAATTATTGGATTGCTAACACTTTGAATGTTACAGGACCATCTGGTGTGGAAACCTCTACTTCATCACCTTTGCGTTTGCCCAAAATAGCTTTACCTACAGGAGATTCGTTAGAGATACGATTGTTAAATGGATCCGCTTCAGAGGAACCAACGATAACATATTCCAATTCATCATTGTACATCGTATCAAGTACAACAACTTTACTACCTACAGATACAACATCGCCCTTTACGGACTCGTCAATGATTTTCGCCGTGTTAATTTTATTTTCTAACTCTACAATATGACCTTCGATGAAAGCTTGTTCATTTTTTGCATCATCATATTCAGAGTTTTCACTGATATCGCCATATTCAATAGCTGTCTTAATACGTTCAGATACTTCAATACGACGTACAGATTTATAGTACGCTAATTCTTCTTCTAATTTCTTTAAACCGTCGGCGGTAAGTAATGTTTCTTTTACGTCTGCCATGGGTACCCCACTCTTTCTACATATAAATAATAAGAAAAAGTGCCATAGTAAGATGACACCTTGTCTTTTGTTTCTAAATTATCTCAACCATTATATAAAAATACTATTCATTTGTCAATCTCACTACATTGCAGCCAGTATTTTACGGTATGATTCCAGCTCATCGTGAAAGCTTGTTACAGTATGAATTGTATTCACACGATTGCGCCAATAGGCAGATTCAGGAAGTCCCTTCATATACCACCCTGCATGAGTTCGTATTTCCTTAACGGCCATACTTTCACCCTTATATTGGCATAACAAATCAAAATGTTTTAATAGCATATCGAGACGCTCAATATCGGTAGGTGCCGGTAATATTTCACCAGTCGCCAAATAATGGTGAATACGACCAAAGATCCAAGGATTCCCCTGAGCACCACGGCCTACCATTACCGCATCACAACCCGTTTCATCAAGCATTTGCTTTGCATCTTCAGGCTCTACTATATCGCCATTACCAATAACCGGTACAGATACAGCCTCTTTTACAGCCTTAATATAAGACCAATCAGCATGCCCACTGTACATTTGCTCCTTAGTACGGCCATGTACTGCAATAGCCGCCACACCTGTAGATTCGATGCGCTTAGCAAAGTCCACAACATTGATGGAATCACTATCCCAACCGATTCGCATTTTTACGGTTACAGGCACATCGACGGCCTTAACCGCAGCCTCTGCTACACGAGCTGCTAAATCTGGATTTTTCATAAGCGCAGAACCATCACCAGAGGTTACTACCTTTTTCACAGGACAACCCATATTAATATCTACAATATCAGCACCTGCATCAGCTACTACTTTTGCACCTAACGCAATTGCTTCTGGATTGGAACCAAAGATTTGCATAGATACAGGGCGTTCTACCTCTTCAATACGCAACAATTCATGAGTGCGCTCATTTTTATATTTAATGCCCATGGCGCTGACCATTTCGGTGCAAACCATGGCGGCGCCATGCTCTTTAGCAAGTAAGCGATAGGCAATATCGCTTACCCCTGCCATAGGCGCTAATATGGCTTGACCATCAATTTTGACGGACCCTATTTGCCACTGTTTATGATTCATATAATTCTATATCCCCTAACAAAAAAGGTACAGCATAAGCTGTACCCGAATGTACACTACTTCGTTACATATACGTAACTATATTATAGTAGCATTATTTATTTCTTTCGTAAATAAGGCGTAAACCTTCTAGTGTAAGCATAGGCTCTACATGGTCAATGCAGTCTGTAGCACTGCTGATAAGCTGTGCCAAACCACCTGTAGCCACTACAGTTACGTGGTCGCCCATTTCTGCTTTCATGCGCGTTACGAGACCCTCTACTTGGCCTACATAGCCGTAGAACATACCAGATTGCATAGAAGATACGGTATTCCGGCAAATGACTTGCCCTGGATCTCTTACTTCAATACGTGGCAATTTAGCAGCCCGTTGGAAGAGAGCCTCCGCAGAAATTGTTACACCTGGAGTAATAACACCGCCCATATAATCGCCATTACCTTGTACTGCACAATAAGTAGTTGCTGTACCAAAGTCAATAATAATCAAGTCACCCTTGTATTTTTCATGAGCCGCTACAGCATTTACGATGCGGTCCGCACCAACTTCACGCGGATTATCATACTTAATAGCAATACCTGTTTTAGTACCAGGACCTACGATAAGAGGATTCACATTGAAATAACGTAAACATACACGTTCTAAGGTAGGCATCATTGGAGGTACAACAGAAGAAATGATAATATCTTTAATATCTTTCACATCAACCTTGCGATCGTGGAAGAACAAGTTCATCATCAACATGCCATATTCATCAGTGGTACGAACCCGATCCGTGGAAATACGCCAGTGACCTACAAGCTCTGCCTTGTCGTATACACCTAGAACAATGTTGGTGTTCCCCACATCAATTACTAATAACATGAATGCCTCCTATTTACGCGGACGAATTGACACGTCCCCTGCCATAACACGTTTAACAGTCCCATCCGGGATTCTTACTAATAAATTACCATCTTCATCAATATCGGTGGCTACCCCTTCATAGGTATTACCAGGAGCGCGAACCTCGATTTCTTCACCGAGAGTCACCGATAATTGACGCCATTCATTGAGAGTTTCCTCAAAGCCGCTATCAAGAACATCATAATATTGATGCTCTAAGGCTTCTAATATAATTCTAAATGCTTCCGTCCGCTCAATATCGATCCCTTCCATCGCGAGGGATGTAGCAATTAATTTTAATTCTTCTGGTAGTTCTTCTTGTTTTGTTTTAACATTAACACCAATGCCCATCACAATATGAGAGATTTCCTCCATAGAGCCGGACATTTCTGTTAAGATACCTACCAATTTACGGCCATTCACTAAAATATCATTAGGCCACTTAATACCCGCATCAGTGAGCCCCATTTTATGGAATGCCTTTGTTAATGCCACTGCGGCCATCAAAGTACACTTTGGTGCTTCTACAGGCGCAAAATCAGGGCGCAAGATAAGACTAAACCATAGACCTTTACCAAATGGAGAATACCAGCCACGAGATAAGCGACCACGACCAGCTGCTTGCTCTTCTGTAACGACAACAGTACCTTCTTCAGCACCTTGTTGAGCTAATCGACGAGCCTCTAGGTTTGTAGACTCTGTAACATCCATATAAACATATCGTTTGCCAAACACATCGGTCTTTAAGATTTGCTTCATGGCCAATGGACTTAACAAATCAGGTTCCTCCAATAATCGATACCCCCTCTTGGTATAAGATTCTATTTTGTAGCCTTTTTGACGTAACGCCTTGATATGTTTCCAAATAGCTGTGCGCGAAACATGGCATGCTTCGGACATATCTTGTCCCGATACGAAACTACCTTGGTTTTGTCTCAAGAATTCTAGCACTTCATCACGCATAGTTTAGAGCCCCTTTCTTTGTCAACCTAGGTTTACAATTCGATTGTACAAGTGTCCCCTATAAAAAGCAAGGATTATTTATAGTAATTAATGATATAATACATATAGTATTAAGTTATACCGTATGTAAAAGATAACAATAGTATAATCTATCATTATCTGGGGAGATATATGAAACAATTTACATTAGAAGAAAAAAATGAAGTTCTTGAGAACCCGTTTATTCATATTCATAGAAAGCTCGATGTTCTATTAAACATAGGCAAACTACTCATGGAATGTGGTGCCGATACAAATCGAATCATTGAAGAAATGCTTAAAGCCGCCACATTTATGGGTATTCCTCATGATTATTTAAATATACATATTTCCTATACTACGATTATGATCAATTTACTGCATAAAGAACGATCTATTACCGTATTTAGAAAAACACCTGTCCATGTACCCAATATGGCCATGATTAATGCAGTATCTAAACTAACTTGGCGAGCCTTTGAACGACATTATTCACTTACAACTTATGAACATTTAATTTCAAAATTAGATTCCACTATTCCAGTATATCCTGATTGGATAAAGGGTATTGCTTGTGCCCTCGGATCAGCAGGCCTTGCCTTTTTATATAGTGGCGATATGATAGCTTTTATTGTAACTGTTATTTGTTCTCTAATCGGTTATTTTGGTCGTACCTTATCGGTACGCTTTGGTTGCAATGAATATGTAGGCATTACAATTGGCGGCTTTGCTGCCATGGTTTCTGCCTATGGTTTCTATTCACATATTGAACAAGATTCGTTAGTTTACGTTCTTGTTTGTTGTACCTTATTTATGATACCTGGTGTACCGCTTATAAACTCCGTTATCGATACCATCAACAACCATATTTTATCGGGAATTACAAGAGCTATTAGAACGATCCTTATCGTTGGTAGCATGACCTTAGGCATGGCAATGGCTCTATACTTTAGCCCTATGCCGGCCTTTAGCTTTGTAGATATTAAGCCTCATGTATTATCGATTGAGCAAATTATAGGGTCTTTTACAGCTGCTGCTTCCTTTGCAGTACTCTTTAACGCTCCTGTCCGATTACTAGTATCCATTGGCATTGGCGGTGTATTATGCGTATTTATCCGCAATTTATTAGCTGTTGAATTTGGCTTTTCCATTCCAGGTGCTACCTTTGTAGGCGCTGCTGTAATGAGCGTAATTTATGTAAAAGTTTCTACGTGGCTTAAAACATCTAGCACAATCATCATCGTCCCATCTGCCATAGCCTTAATGCCTGGCATTTTATATTACAGATTCCTCTTTGATATTCTTCATATCGATGCACTATCAGAATCTGGTTTACTTCATATGGTTCAAAACGGTGTAACAGGCATCCTCACTATTGTAAGTATTGCGGTTGGTGTAGCCATACCAAATGTACTGGCTCAAAAATATTTGAAAGCCCGAAAAGAGCGTAGAATTCAACAGCACTTGGCAACACGTCATATTAATGATGGCCAATAGCTAATCCTCACCAACTACATTACGAGCTTCACTATATAGATAGAATACTAAGTACTATAGCTAGTAATAGGTAATTATAATCAAAAGAACACATATAAAAAGAGCTGGCCCTCAACGAGGCCAGCTCTTTTATTTAGATATCTCATTATTTGATTTCATTAGAAGGTGTTTCACTAGGAGCATCCACTGTAGCAGTGTTTTCTTTAGCTTCAACCACCTCTGGTACTACAATACCTGCCGCTTCTAGAGCTTCTTTAGGCTCCTCAACTTCAGGAGCTTTCGTTGTACCATATTTATAAAGATTATCTACAGCTTTAGAATCGATTGTTTCTTCTTCTAACAAAGCATTTGCCATGTCATGTAAGAATTTTTCATTTTCGCTGAGAAGTTTTGTTACATCTTTGTACGCTTCTTCTACAATACGATGAATTTCAGAGTCGATTTTTGCTGCAATCTCTTCGCTATAGTTGCGTTCGTGTCCAAGGTTTTTACCCAAGAATACTTGTTCTTGTTGTTCACCAAATACGATAGGACCAAGCTCATCGCTCATCCCCCAACGCGTTACCATCGCACGAGCTGTATTCGTTACGCTTTGAAGGTCACCAGAAGCACCTGTACTGATTTCATCTAGGATTAAGGCCTCTGCAATTCGACCGCCAAGAGCTACGCGAATATCTGCCAATAATTGAGATTTTGTTTTGTAATTTTGTTCCTCTGTAGGAAGCATCATAGTGTAACCACCTGCTGCGCCACGAGGAATGATCGTTACCTTATGAACAGGATCTGCATGAGGCAACAAATGTGCCACAATAGCATGACCAGATTCATGGTACGCTGTTAACTTGCGGTCTTTCTCGCTCACAATATGACTGCGGCGTTCAGGACCCATGCTAACCTTTTCACTAGCTTCTTCCACTTCAGCCATAGTGATAACTTTTTTGTTAAGGCGAGCAGCCAATAAAGCCGCCTCATTTAACAAGTTGTTCAAGTCAGCACCAGTAAAGCCTGGAGTTTTCTTAGCAATTGTTTTCAAGTCTACATCGTCAGCTAATGGCTTGTTACGAGCATGTACTTTTAAGATTGCTTCACGACCGCGTAAGTCTGGACGACCTACGATAACTTGACGGTCAAAACGACCTGGGCGCAATAGCGCTGGGTCAAGAATATCTGGGCGGTTTGTAGCAGCAATAGTAATAATACCTTCATTGGCACCGAAGCCATCCATTTCAACGAGCAATTGGTTCAATGTTTGTTCACGTTCATCGTGACCACCACCAAGACCTGCACCACGTTGGCGACCAACCGCATCAATTTCATCGATGAAGATGATACATGGAGCATTCTTTTTCGCTTGTGTGAAAAGATCACGCACACGAGATGCACCAACACCTACGAACATTTCTACGAAATCTGAACCGGAAATCGTAAAGAATGGTACCCCTGCTTCACCAGCAACAGCTTTAGCAAGCAATGTTTTACCTGTACCTGGAGGTCCAGCGAGCAATACACCTTTCGGAATTTTAGCACCGATAGTTGTAAATTTGCCTGGATCTTTCAAGAATTCTACTACTTCTTCCAATTCTTGTTTAGCTTCTTCAGCACCTGCTACATCTTTGAAGCTAACCTTTACATTACCTTCACCCATCAATTTAGCACGGCTTTTACCGAAGTTCATCACTCGGCCACCGCCACCTTGTGTTTGTTGCATGATAAAGAAGAACAATACGACCAAGATGATAATAGGAATAGCAGAACCTAACAGGCTCATCCACCAAGCTGGTTGCTCAGGTGGAGCTGCTGTGATTTCTACGCCATTATCTTGTAATGTTTTAATTAATGTTTCATCACTAGGCGCATAAGAATTGAACTCTGTTCCATTTTTTAGTTTACCTTTAATACCGTGATCATTGGTAATCGTTACGGACTCAACCTTTTTCTGTTGTACTTGTTGAATAAATCCTGTGTAACTAAGTTCAGATTTATTCGCACTTTGACCAGAGAAAGCGTCAATGGCGATAACGAAAGCGGCAATGATAAGTAAATAAAGGACGATATTTTTAGTAAATCGACCCAAAATATTACCCCTTTCAATAGTAATTTAGTTGTATAAACGAATTGAGTACATCTCATTGAGAGATGCACTCATATATTATATCATATTTTTAATTTTGATACATTTCTTCCTTTAAAATACCAATATAAGGCAAGTGACGATATTTTTCCGCGTAGTCTAAACCATAACCGATAACAAAGTAGTCAGGAATGATAAAGCCTACATAGTCAACCTCTACGTCCATTTTACGGCGCTCAGGTTTATTTAATAACGCTGCAAGACGTACGCTTTTAGCGCCACGAGCATGTAAATTTTCTAGCAAGTAATGTAATGTTGTACCAGTATCAACGATATCCTCTACAACGAGTACATGTTTACCCTCTACAGAGCGATCCAAATCTTTTAAAATTCGAACTACCCCTGTACTAGTTGTACCACTGCCATAACTAGAACAAGAGATGAAATCAAAACTTACATCTACGCTGTCATCAATAGCGCGTGCTAAATCTGTAAAGAATACGATAGCACCCTTTAATACCCCTACAAGCACAACGGATTCATTTTGGTAATCTTTACTAATCTCTTTACCTAGTTCCGCTACACGTGCTTTTAATTGTTCCTCTGTATATAAAATATCTTTTGCATCTTGATGCATCTATATGACCTCCACGATTCATATTAATGTTTGCAATATACCTTTATTGTATCACATTGAGCGGTTACTTTTATACTTTTTATAGTGAAAGTTTTCGCTTCTCCTGTGTTAACAATATCTAGTAATTGCTCTTGATGAGCTGTAGTAAGCGTTATATCAGAGTCAATAGAACTCATCAAACGCTGCCACAAACGACGTTGTATGGCTACTGGTTCCTTTCGTAAGGCCTTACGAGATAAACGCATTTCATTTTTATCAATAGTCACTAATCGCTCAAAAGCTTGTACCGTCAAATTAGAAATTACTACTAAATCTTCACTTACAGAACTTCCTAATCTAGCGATAGCATCTACTACATTAGGGTTAATCGATTCTAACTCCGGTATAATGCGATGCCGAATTCTATTTCTCTGATATCGAATATCATCATTTGTAGAATCAATACAATACGTAAGCTTTCTATCGACTAAATAAGCTAATAATTCCGCTTTTGTAACATCTAATAAGGGTCTAATCACAGGAATGTCATAGTCATTGCTGACTACAGCCATACCTGTTAGCCCATTTAATCCTGTACCTCTAATGAGATGCGCTAGAATCGACTCAGCTTGATCGTCCTTATGATGAGCTACTGCAATATAATCATACCCCTCAGACTGGGCTATTTCATTTAGCCATTGATAGCGAACTCGTCTACCAACGGTCTCCTCAGATAGCTTTAGGTCTTTACTCAAGGTAGGCACATCAAAGGCAGTTGTATAAAACGACAACCCTAATGCATCTACCTGATTTCGAAGCCATAGAACCTCATCTTTACTTTCAGGGCGAATAGAGTGGTCTACGATAGCAATACCAAGCTTATATTTTGTATGGCGATGCGCAGCAATGTCTTGTAATAAATGTAATAAAGCCATCGAATCTGGACCACCAGAACAAGCTATCAATATACGGCTATGTTCAGGAAATAGCTTATGTAATTTTAAAGTGTGATTAACGCTTCGAATGAGTGCTTTCACATTCACGGGCCATCGCCTCCATACCATCTTGGTCACTCACAAATACATGAGGCACCTCATAAGCGTCCATAAAGGACGTTAAAATCTCCGCACCGGCTACGATAATATCGGCACGACCGGCAGGTAATCCTTTGACTTGCAATCGCTCTTCACGGCTCATGTAACGCAATCTCATAATGATGCCTTCCACAGTCTCACGGCTCAATTTATGTCCTTGCACCTTAGTGCCATCATAATCTTCTAACTTTAAATCGATAGCCGCCAAGGTCGTTAACGTACCCCCGATACCAATGAATTCACCAAACTCCCCTTCAATCATCATCGGCTCCCACAAGAATTGAGTTTCTTCCCACACACGTTGAGGACCTTCGTCAGACATAGATTGAAGGCGTACAGCCCCTACAGGATAAGATCGGCTC
Organism: Veillonella sp. oral taxon 158; assembly: GCF_018376515.1. Classification (NCBI taxonomy): domain Bacteria; kingdom Bacillati; phylum Bacillota; class Negativicutes; order Veillonellales; family Veillonellaceae; genus Veillonella; species Veillonella sp. oral taxon 158. The sequence goes on from NZ_JAHABE010000005.1 coordinate 109,460, forward strand.
CAATAAACGCCGTCCTTATTGCCTAATGCTAGCTCTGTACTACCGCCACCGATATCGATAGTTGTATAGTGACGGCCATCATTCAACTGATCCCCTAAGGCGCCATTAAAGCCATAAATAGCCTCTTCATCGCCCGAGAGAATACGCCATTCCATCGGACAATATTCGCTAATGCGCTCCATAAATTCAAGGCCATTAGCTGCTTCACGAACAGCGCTCGTTGCAAAACCAAAGCAGTATTCCGCTCCGTATTGGTCGGCTAATTTCTTAATATCCCTGAAAGCTTGATATGATGCTTCCATCGATTCAGCACGTAATGTACCATCTGTATTTCGCTCTCCAAGACGAGTAGTCCACAACTGTTTTGGCTCGTAATGCCAAATTTTATTTTCATAAGTAGCTAATAATAAGCGTACTGAATTAGATCCAATATCGATAATTGCTAACTTCATAATCGCTCCTTGCATACAGTAGTATCAACCTAATACTACTGCCCCTTACTATTTTATACATAAGTAAAGAGATGGCAGAAAGCCATCTCTCACTATTAATCTCGACGACCGCCTCGGCCTCCGCGTTTACCTTCTGTATTGCGTTTTAAATCGTGCAGGCGTTCATTGCTATCGCGCAAAAATGATTTCATCTTCGCTTCGAAAGCCTCTGCACTTTGTTTAGATTGAACTCGACGAGGACGTCTTTCTTCACTTACCACTTCTTTAGATTGTGTTTGACGAATAGAAAGACCAATTTTATTGCCGTCAATGGATAAAACCTTTACCTTTACAGGATCCTCAACCTTTAATACGGTATTAATATCTTCGACATACCCATGAGCTACTTCAGAAATATGAACTAACCCTGTTTGTTTCTCTCCTAAATCAACAAATACGCCGAATTTTGTAATACCAGATACGGTACCATCTACAATGTTACCAACTTCGATTGCCATGCAACCTCCTAATTAATGCGGAAACCTCAAACTACACAATAAAGCGAATCAAAAATTAAATTCTTACCTATTTTACATATGGTACTTCACCAGGCTTAACTAGGCCTAATTCCTCACGAGCCACCCCTTCAATGGTCTTCGGATCTTGTAACTTAGCCTTTTCCTGCTCTAATTCTTCATTTCGCTGTTTTAATTCTTGCAATTGTTGCTCTATATGTTGTTTTTCTTGATATACAGCCACCAAGCGATAGGCCTGCCCTAACAATAGCAGCACCATAATCCCTATGCCAATTCGCTTGATCCACATGAGGATAATACGCTGATCCTGCGCTTTGCGATTAGGGCGAACCCGTTTGCGCGGCCTTTTTGGACGTTGTACTTCCATAGTGTCCTGAGTCATAATGTCCCCCAAAAATATTCATCATCTGTATATTGTCATTCCTAAATTATACCACATAACATAGCTTGGGACTAAATAATATTATAGATATTTCTCTAGAAAAACAGAGTGCAATTGTATATATGTATACAAAGGCACAGTTATGTATACATCTAACGATAAGCTATATTTACATACTTTCTGCCTTAGTAGCATGTTCACGAATAATAGCACAGGAAGCTTTAAATAAAGTTAACTCTTCAACAGTAAGTTGTAGTTCTAAAATATCTTCAATACCACCTTTACCAATAACAGCAGGAGTGGACGCAAAAATTCCGCTTTCTCCGTATTGACCATCCAAGTAACAAGAACAAGGAAGTACCTTCTTTTCATCGTGGAATACAGTGCGAATTAGTTCAGTAGTAGCGCTAGCAATGCCAAATTCTGTAGAGCCTTTACCGGCTAATACATGGTAACCACCAATCTTTACATCATCTAATACTTGTTGATGATCAAGTGTAGGGAATCTATGAGGTAATTCCTGTTGTAACTGCTCCAAGGGCTTACCTTGAACGCATACGTGAGACCACGGCACCATAGCACTACCACCATGCTCACCTAAACAATAAGCCGTAATAGAGCGATTACTAATGTTGAAAATATGAGCTAATTCTTTTTGGAGTCGAGCAGAATCTAATGCTGTACCTGTAGAGATAATGCGCTTAGGATTCCAATTTAAATGTTTACATAAGTAAGTGGCCACCACATCTGCAGGATTTGAGATTGAAATAATAAACCCATCAAACCCAGATTGTTTAATACGAGGAATAACGTCCTTTAATACCTCTACCGTGTCACCAAGACTTTCTAAACGATCTTGATACAAATTTGGCAAAGGTCCTGCACTAAACACGAGAATATCACAATCTCCACAGCCCTCAATAGGGCCTGCAGTAGCTATTACTTTATGGGGAATATAGCTAACCGCATCATTAATATCCATAGCTTGGGCTTTCGCCTTTTTCTCATCAATATCCATCATATATAGCTCATCAACTTCACCTTGCAACGCAAGAGAAAAAGCTACATGAGAACCTACGTGACCAGTACCAATAATACCTACTTTACGCAATTTCATAAGAGCCTCCAATTATTAGCGAGTAAATGATAAAACCTTAACCAATACTAATGTATCGAAATCAAATACTCAATATCTAAATACTTTATATCAAAATTCCATATGTTCTATTCAAATTATAGAAAATCATATGATTTAAAGAATACATAATTATTATATACCCATTTTTAGAAAATCTATTAAAAGTACTGAAAAAGACTGTTATATAAAATGTACCCCAAAATTATGTCCAAATTTTAGGGTACATTTCATATAACAGTCTCTCTATATTTAGTTGTATCTAGTAAAGAAACTGACCACAACAAAATCGCACTTATAAAGCCATATCTTCAAGGTTAAGAGGGAATAAGTCTTTATCCTCCATCACTTGTGGTGATTTTTCTAAATATTGTTTACGCATAGTCCATAAAATTTCTAAATCCTTAGGATCTAGTTTAGATAGCGCATATATCATAGTGAAGTCTCCGCCATAATGGCCACGTAAGCTATCTGGTACGCCTTTAGGCCCTTCACCGCCAAGGCGATTATTAAAGAACCCCTGCAAGCGACGATTATCTAAATCAATAATAATAAAGCCTGACGCATCATATACATATAATGTGTGGTTTATACGTTTTAAGGCACGTACCGTATTCGTAATAAAATACTGGTCCTTCATATCGATAAGAGATGATTCATAACCAGAATGGTAAAAGTCACCATAATAATGAGCCCCTCTATCAGTAGACTCTAATAAGCCTTTTAATTCGTTCTGCTCTTGAGTCGTAAAATCAGATAAAGTTTTTACCGACTTAATATCGCGTAACCCCCGTTGGTAATCATCAGTCTTAGGTGGTTCTATATGCTGACCTCTAAAGGTAATTGGCATAAGGCGAAGCGTATTATCAGCTAGGTTATAAATCCCAAAACCTTCGTAACCCAAGAAATAAACTTGTGAATCAATGGATTTCATCGCTAATATTCGTTTTGAAATAATGGCATCACTAGAGTTGACTAATGTATGCGCTTCCGGATCTATACGCACTGTTTTGGTATCGTAGTTGACTCCTACCGCAAGCCAATAGGATATCCCCACTACAATCAAAGCCAGCACACATAAACCGATACGTTTTATATTCATTTACACTCCCTATGAATCCCCAATCATAAAACGTAAACTCATGTACAATATGTATCGTATTTACTAGTTCATTAATCTTAGTATTTACTAGTTCATTAATCTAAGTATTTACTGGTTCACTAATCTTAACACATAGATCGCTCTTTTATTCATGTAATTGAGCTAATCGCTCATTAATTGTCATATCTTTATAGGTAAAAGTTGGCAACAACTCATATAGTGGTTCTAATACAAAGGAGCGATCCCAAAAATGTGGATGTGGCACAACGAGTGTTGCATCATTTAAAGAAAGCATAGCACCTTGTGAGTCGTAAGCTAAAATAATATCTAAATCTAGCGTGCGAGGCCCCCAATGAATCAAACGTTTACGGCCTGCCCCTTTTTCAAGACATTGAATTAGACCGAGCATTTGATGAGGATCTAAAGTACTTTCACAAAACCACATGCCATTAACAAATGTATCTTGCTCCGTATATCCCCACGGCTCAGTTTCAATAAGCGTAGAACTAATTACCTTAGAAATAGCCTCATGTTGCTGCAATGACTGAAAGGCAGAATGAATGTAGCCTTTCTTGTCCCCCATATTGGAGCCTACACTGATGTAATAGGTATACATCAAACTTGTCCCCTTGTAGCTACAACCTCAACATAATCTAAAATTCCTGCAATTGGTACAGATGGCTTCCGCACCGTTACAGATAAACCTACGATACCTTGGTAATGTTGATACAATGAATCCGCAATAAGCGCCCCCAAGCGCTCCAATAGATTACGTTTCTCACCAGTCATAACAGATTCTACAATTTCATATACTTCTACATAATTGATAGAGTCCTCTAGCAGATCACTTTGACCAGCCTTGGTAAGATCTGTTGTAATTTCCACATCTACAAAAAATCGTTGACCTTGTGCTTGTTCAGATTCCAAGTTCCCATGGTATCCATAGAAGGCCATATTTTTCAAAACGATTTTATCCATTATTCACCTCGTAATAGGCCATCCGCGACTGCTAAAGCACGCTTATGCATCTTCACGTTGTGAACACGCACCATATCAACGCCTTGGAATACACCTGTAATACAAGCGGCTACAGTGCCTTCATCGCGTTCTTCTGGTGGCAAACCGCCCAACATAGACCCGATAAAACCCTTACGGCTAGGTGCCAACAAAATTGGATATTCATGAGCTGTTAACTCACCTAATCGCTGCATAACTTCAATATTTTGTTCTTCTGTTTTACCGAAGAAGCCAATACCTGGGTCGAGCCAGATTTGTTGAGGTGTAACCCCCTCTTTTAACGCTTTATCGATAGCGCAGAAGAAGAATGCTTTCATATCCTCAATAATATCGCCATAGTTTGTATCATTACTATTGTGCATGATAATAACAGGCACCTTGAAGTTAGCTGCTACCGCCGCCATATCAGGATCATAATGTAGTCCCCATACGTCATTTAAAATATGCGCCCCTTTAGAGAATGCATATTCAGCTGTTTTAGCGTGATATGTATCGATAGATACAGGAACTGTAGATGCATGTAATACAGGGTCAATTAATAGAGACAAACGCTCAATTTCTTCATCTGCCGTCAATGGTGTAGAACCTGGTCGTGTAGATTCAACGCCTAAGTCAATAAGGTCCGCACCATCTTCAATCATTTGCTTTACATGTGCTGCTGCTGTCTCTGGCGTGTTAAATAAACCGCCATCAGAGAAGGAGTCAGGTGTACCATTGAGTATGCCCATAATAAGGGTACGATCGCACAAAGATAAACTTTTGCCATCATTCCATGTATAATTTCTACGTTTAAACATTTACCTGTCCTCCACCTAACATTGCTAACGCTTCGTCTCTTAATGTGCCTTTTTCGGCTAACACGCCTCGGCTTTCTAAGGTAATAACCTTTGAATCTTGCTGCATGGTACCTTTGATGAGCATACACAACTGAGTCGATGTAATGCGTACAAATACGCCATGAGCGGATAAATCATTCATAATAGCATCTGCTAATTCAGATGCCAACCGCTCTTGTAATTGCGGTCTACGGCTAAGAATATTAACGATATCTTGGAACTTGCTAAGCCCTGCAACACACCCATCCTTAGGTTGGTACACAATATCTACAGTACCAAAGAAAGGTAATAAATGATGCTCGCACATGGAATAAAATGGAATCCCTGTAACCGCCACAAGACCTTTATAGTCTGTGCTAAAGGTTTCTCCCCATGCAGATTTTGTATCTAATCCTACGCCACTGAATAATTCACTATATAATTCTGTTACACGACTTGGTGTCTTCTCTAACTCTGGTGCCTCTGTATCAACAGATAAAGCCTCCAAGAATTGCTTTATCCCGTCCTTTGCACGTTGATTCATCGGTCCTCCTAAACGATTTTTGTCGTCCAATCCTCAATATTCCAAATATCCGTAACCCAACCTTGATAGAATTCAGGTTCGTGACTTACTAGTACAATAGTACCTTTGAAATCACGTAATGCACGGCTCAACTCTTCCTTCGCATATACGTCTAAATGGTTAGTCGGTTCGTCTAAAACTAACACATTGTACTTATTCTGCATGAGTTTGCATAGGCGAACCTTAGCATTCTCACCACCAGATAATACACGCATTTGAGATGTAATATGTTCATTCGTAAGGCCACAACGAGCAAGGGCTGCACGCACCTCTGCATTGGTCATAGCCGGATATTCATTCCAAATATAATCTAGCGCTGTTTCAGAGTTGGATGGTGTATCTTCTTGAGCAAAATAGCCAACTTGTAAGAACTCACCTTTTACCAACTCACCACTCACAGGTTTTAATAAACCTAGAATAGTTTTTAACAACGTTGTTTTACCTAAACCATTGACGCCGCGAATGGCGATTTTTTTATTTCTTTCAATTTGAAAGTCTACTGGTCTAGTTAACGGTTCATCATAACCTAATTGTAAGCCAAAAGCCTCTACAATGAAGCGGCTTGGTGTACGACCTTCTTTAAAGCCAAAGGTAGGCTTGATATACTCTTTTGGTTTTTCCAAAATTTCCATCTTCTCTAAGCGTTTTGCTCTAGAGTTTGCCATACCACGCGTCGCTACACGAGCTTTATTACGTTGAATAAAGTCCTCCATACGCTCAATCTCTTGTTGTTGACGCTCATAAGCCTTGGCAGCTTGTGCCTTTTTCACTTCGTAAGCAGCTTGGAACTGATGATAGTCACCAGTATATCGAGTAAGTACTGCTTGCTCAATATGATAAATGACATTGACTACGGAATTTAAGAACTCCATATCATGAGAAATCAAGATGAACGCATTTTCGTAGTTCTGCAAATAGTTTTGCAACCATTGAATATGCTCTACATCAAGATAGTTTGTCGGTTCGTCCAACAATAAAATTGTTGGTTTCTCTAGTAATAGTTTAGTAAGTAAAACTTTAGTACGTTGACCACCGCTGAGCTCTGTAAGATCTCGATCTAAGCCGATATCTGTAAGGCCCAAACCAGAAGCTGTACGCTCAATAACCGCGTCAATTTCATAGAACCCACGTTGTTCAAGAATTTCTTGCCATTCCCCAACTTGCTCGAGGAGCTTATTCATTTCATCTTCGGACACATCGCCCATGCGATTGTAGGCATCGTTAATATTTTGCTCCATAACGAACAAATCATCGAAAGCCCGTTGTAATACATCGCGAATAGTCATGCCCTTTTCGAGCACTGCATGTTGATCCAAATAACCTACTGTTACTTGGTTGGACCATTCAATTTTACCTTCGTCAGGCGGTATTTTACCTGTAATGATATTTAGGAACGTAGACTTACCTTCACCATTAGCACCAATAAGGCCTACGTGTTCGCCTTTTAACAAACGGAATGATGCATCATCTAAAATTTGTCGCGCTCCAAAACCATGGGTTACATTTGAAACGGTTAAAACACTCATATCTATCTCCACCGGAATAAAAGCCGTCTTGTTGAAGACGGCTTGTTTCATACTTACTTAAATATTATATCTATTGTACCTTTTTGACCTCTATATGTCAAAAATTGAACATCACTTACACATGGCATAACGCAAGGCTACAACAGCCATAATTTTAGCCCCCTTAATAGCTTGTGCCAATCCATAATCAGAACCGGCCGCACAAGTGAACTCTGGCGTATGTGCTTCTAAGCCTAATCCAATCTGTAATGTAGGCTGTGCCGTAGGCACCTCATAGGATACATTACCTACATCAGTGCTACCATCCGCTTCATCATCAGGCAATATACGAGGTGTTTCACCAAACTCAGTCATCACATTTTTAAAAAGATCTAATAACTTTTTATCTTGACGCATATCCTTAAAAAGTGGCTCATAATGATGCATTTCAACTTGAGCGCCATAGGATGCTCCGATCTCTTGCGCAGCCGCTTTGATAGCCGGCAAAATAATACTTTCTAAATCATCCACCGTACGCCCCCGTACAGTCATGCGAAGCGTAGCCTTAGGAGTTACTACGTTTGGTGCCGTACCAGCTTCGGTAAAGATAGCACCTACAATAGCACCTTTAGGGAAGGTTTTCTTTAACTCTTTAACTCTTTGATAAAGATCTACAGCACAATCTAAGGCATTGATACCAGAATCAGTAAGTGATGCTATATGACAGGAACGCCCATGGAAGGTAACCTCTAGGGGATGCGTCGCTAATGATGTGCCACCCACCTCATTTTCACCGCCTGGGTGAATGATGAGCGCCGCCTCATAGCCCTTAAATAAACCGGCCTCAGCCATGTATACTTTACCACCAATAGTTTCCTCTGCAGGACAACCAAAGAAGGTCGTTCCCCACGCTTCTGGTGCACTTTGACTAAAGGCAATAGCCGCCCCTAAACTCATCATAGCAATGAGATTATGTCCGCAACCATGACCGAGTTCTGGTAATGCATCATATTCACCTAAAAAGGCTATTTTATGCTGTGCAGAACCGTTATAGTCACCCCGTAACGCCGTTTGTAACTCTGGAAGATCAGTTAGCCCTACTTGAGATGTAAAATTATGTGTTTCTAAGAATTGGTTAATTACCTTAATCGCTTTATGCTCGTCTAAGCCCAATTCTGGGTTATCGTGTAAATATAAAGAGACATCGCACAATTCCTCAGCCATACTATCTATGATGGCACAGGCACGGGCCTCTCGTTCTTGTAATGTCATAACTCCCCTTATTGTTATTTAATATCTGTAAGCTAACATTTGTCACCTATTTCGTATAAGGATGAACGATAATAGTATTAGAAATATATCTAAAACTAATCGTTGCTCCTAATGGCAAGGTTTGATGCGGCGAGCCATGGCCTGTTGGCACATAGCACACAAAAGGTTCTGGTAATTCAGAATTCCGATTTTCCTCCATGTACCGCAGCGCTTCATAGCCCAAATCATAATCAACTTCATCTTCGTCGCCTTCACAATTTGTAAAAGTACCGATGACTAAACCTTTAATGCGGCTCAATAAACCGCTGAGACGAAATTGTTGCAACATGCGATCTAGCTTATAAGGAGCCTCACCTACATCTTCAATGAATAGTAAGGTATTCTCCCAAGACTCATCCTCTAAAAAATAAGGTGTTCCCAATAGCATAGATAGCATTGTCATATTGCCACCGCGTAAAACCCCATCACCAAGGTCAGTGCCAATGGCACCTCGAGGTGGTTCAGGTAATGGTTCAATAACTTGTAATTTACCTTCTAAGGTATTAAATAAGGCATCAATATCTGCTTTTCGTTCAGGCTTAAAATCTACACCCATTGGCCCATGATACGTAATAAGCTGGCTATATCGGTTAATAGCCATATGAAGTGCTGTACAATCGCTATAACCAATAAAAGCCTTACGATACTTACGAATCGCTGTATAGTCTAATTGTTCTAAATACCGCATCGTACCATACCCACCACGCAAGGCCAGCACCGCATCACAAGGGGCTGTAGTCATCATATATTGAAACTCTGTAGCTTGCTCCTCAGGAGTACCACCATAGAGGCCCTTACGATGTACACTATCACCCCATAATACCTTATAGCCTTTTGAGGCACAAATTTCTTCTATTTTATGTAAATCTTCATCGCTTGCACTGGCAGGTGCCATAATACCTATGGTCATTCCCGATGCTAAACGTTTTGGTTCAATCCAGTTCATATATCCTCATAAAATACAACAAAAGACGTACACATAGTGTACGTCTTAAGTGTATCTTATTTGTATGCTTTTTTAAAGTCAACAAGGCCTAATGTAGTCCAGAAATAATTTTGAATCGTTCCGTTCGTTACATAAGGTTGTGTTGTGAAGTACAACGGCATTACAAGAGATTCATCAAAAATCATCTTTTCTGCTTCATGCATCAATGCATCTCGAGCCGCACCATTTGGCGTTATACGAATACGTGCAATCAATTCATTGTACTCATCACTGTGGTACTGACCATCATTATCTTCTGCAGAGAATACTTCTAAGAAGTTTTGCGGATCACTATAGTCAGCAACCCAAGAAGCACGAGCTACTTGGTATTTACCAGCTTCACGGTCTGCTAAGAATACCTTTGTCTCTTGATTTTGTAAGCGTACATCAGCATCAAAAGCATTTACCCATGCATCTTGAATTGCTTCGGCAATAGATTTATGCAACTCGCTTGTATTATACAAAATCGTAATTTGAGGTAATGGATGATTCTTATCGTAACCTGCTTTTTTCAAAATTTCTTTAGCTTGTTCTACGTCTTCGTAAACCAAATAACTACCAGCTTCACGGAAGTCTTCACGGCCATTACTTTCCAGCATGCCATACGGTACGAAGGCATAAGCTGCTTCTTTACCACCGCGAACGATGTTGTTAACGATGTTCGCGCGGTTGATAACCATGGAGAATGCTTTACGTACATCTGGATTTGTGAAAGGATCAGCCTTTACATTAAATACGTAGTAATAGTTACCAAGCATAGGCCCGATATGTAATAGGCCCGCCTCTTCTAAGCGTTTTTGATCCGCTACTGGAGGCTCAACAGTCATATCAGCTTCGCCACCTTCAACTAAGGTGAGACGCGTACTTTGAGACTCACTAATAGGCCAATTCATCTTCTCTGTTTTCACAGATTCCGCATCCCAATAGTTAGGATTCTTAATAAAATCCATTTCTCCATTATGCTTCCAAGACAACAAGCGGTATGGACCATTAGATACCATAGTTTCAGCATTAGCAGCCCAATTTTCATGAGCATCTACAGCTTTTTTGCTCACTGGATAGAAACTATGAGCTGCTAGTAATTTTAAGAAATACGCTGTTGGATTTTCCAAGGTAACTACCAATGTATCGTCATCAATGGCCTTAACACCAACATCTTCTGCTTTAGCGTCGCCACTATTAAAGGCTTCGCCATTTTTTAATACATATAACATATATGCATTGTCCGCATGGACTTCAGGGTCTAATACGCGTTTCCAAGCGTATTCAAAATCATGAGCCGTCAAAGGCTCTCCATTGGACCATTTTAAATCAGGTCGTAAATGGAAGGTATACTCACGACCATCATCAGAGATTTCCCATTTTTTTGCAAGTGCTGCTTCTGGTTCACTTTCATCATTAAGACGAACTAGACCATCAAATAGTTGAAGTTGAACCGTAGCCTCCGGAGAGGTAGTAGACTTTGCGGGATCCAATGTGGATGGTTCCTGCTCAATAACATAACGGATTGTATGCTCATCGATTGGTTGGACCCCACGAGGGTAACCAAATACAAACAAGAGCATACTCACCCCTAGAGCAAGGACCATGAGTTTTAACAAATTTCGTTTATCCATCATGGCAATGCTTCCTCTACAAATACTTTCATGATGCGCCCAACTTGAGCGCCTAACTCTTTACCGCGGTCATTATCAATATCACTCATCAACAAGATAAAGCAAAAATGACCTCTTAATGTTTCTAACACGCCCCCATCATGCTCTACGCGATCAAGGGAACCTGTTTTATGGTGAAAGCGTACGCCTTCGCCCCAGTAAAATGGCAAGATATCACGGAATTGTTGGCGGCCTAAAATATTCCACATTTCACAGCCATAAGCATCTCTATCACGATATTCAAAAATGTGTTTATAAAGACGAGCTAAGGCCATAGCAGTCATATGGTTATCTCGACCCTCAGCTAACGCATCAAAGTCCATCATCATACGATTTAATTCAATCTCATCAACACCGAGTTTCTCAGCACGAGCATTAATATTTTCCATACCAAGTACAGTGATGAGCAAATTCGTTGCTATATTATCGCTGAGCACCATCATGAGACGGCATAACTCAAGATACGTAAAGCTATGTTTACCTACAAGCTCTTGCAGTGCCCCACCACCTTCAACGCGTGGAGTTTTAGATAAAGGCACCGTATCATTAAGGTCCAACTGCTCAGCGCGAGCTAAATGAAAGACATATTCCATAATGAGCACCTTGATCAAACTCGCACTAGAATGAACTGTATCTTCACCTTTAGATGCGATAAGTGTCGGTTCTTCTTCATCATCAAATTGCAATACTACATAGGATATATTCCCTGTAGGTGCCAATTCTTTAATAACCGTATCAAGTTGATTTTCTAAGGACTTACCAACAATTAGTTTTTCCATACTATTCTCCCATTATATGTGCCAGCATGCGATGCGGCGATCAGCCCAATCGCGAAGCGGTGGACGCTCTGTAAAGCAACGACCTTCCGCTTCTGGGCATCGACCACTAAACAAACAGCCTTTTGGCGGATCTAGTGGATTTGGTGGGTCTCCTTTTAGAGGGGCCCCAATTGGTGCATGTGGCATAACTGGGCCATTTAAGGCCGTCAAGGCACGGGTGTATGGATGTTGTGGGAATTCATACAAGTCCAATGCAGGACCTTCTTCCATAACAGCACCTAAATACATAACAACCATGCGATGACTAATGTAGCGCACCATGTTTAAATCATGAGAAATAAAGAGGTACGAAATGCCATGCTCTGCTTGTAAACGTTCAAGCAATGTCATAATTTGCACTTGAATCGATACATCTAGTGCAGAAATCGGTTCATCACAGATGATACATTGAGGCTGCATAATGAGAGCCCGTGCAATACCGATACGTTGGCGTTGACCGCCAGATAATTCATGAGCGTAACGCTCACCAAAGGACATATTTAATCCAACTTGGTCGAGCACCTCTTTTACGCGAATAACGCGATCACGCGGTGTATACTTTGGATCCAGCTCTAAAGGCTCTTCTAAAATAGCATTGACCGTAAGTCGTGGATTAAGGGATGCGTAAGGATTTTGGAATACCATTTGCATCACTGGATGAACAGCTTGTCTCTCCATATAAGGATCAATGTGACGACCATTCATATAAATGGAACCAGATGTAGCTTGATGTAAACCCATCAAAGTGTAACCAAAAGTAGATTTACCACATCCAGACTCACCTACGATACCAAGGGTTTCCCCAGGTGATTGATATAGGCTCACGCCTTGTACAGCGTGTACCGTGTGTTTTGGCTTAAACAAGCCACCTGACAGGGTGAACTCTTTAACGAGATTGTCAGTCTCCCATACGTAACTCATTAAAGTCCCTCCAACTTAGCTAACCAACATGTAAATTGATGATTCTCACCAACATTTGTAACCGTAGGAATCCGATTACCACAAATGCGCATAGCCCATTTACAACGCGGGTTAAACGCACAGCCTCTCGGCAAATCAAATAGATCTGGCGGTTGACCTTCAACGGCTTTCAACTCACCATGCCATTTACCTTGCGGCAATGCGAGTAACAAGCCCAAGGTATAGGGATGACGAGGTTCGTTAAAGATACCTTCTACCGTAGCAGACTCAACGCATTTACCTGCATACATAACCATAACGCGGTCACAAATTTGAGCGATAACGCGTAAGTTGTGAGAAATAAAGATAATACCAATACCAGCCTCTACCGCCAATGTTTGCATAAGGCGTAAAATTTGTGCCTCTGTAGTAATATCAAGTGCTGTTGTAGGCTCATCACAAATCAAAATCTTTGGACGACCTGCTACAGCCATGGCGATACATACCCGTTGGCGCATACCACCACTCAACTCGTGAGGATATTGAGATAAACGTCTTTCCGGCGTAGAAAGGCCCATTTTTTTCAATAAGTCGATGGCTATGGCTCTTTCATCGTAATCTTCACCATAGGCATTAGTTCGATGAATAACCTCATACATTTGCTCACCAATCGTCATAATTGGGTTTAAAGAGGTCATAGGATCTTGGAATACCATGGCAACTGTAGTACCACGAAGTTCATTCCAGTCATCTTCAGTAAATTCTAAACAATCATGACCATCAATCATGAATTTATCAGCTTTAATTTTAGTCTTACCATATGGCAACAAACCCATTAAGGAATTCACCATAACAGATTTACCACAACCAGATTCACCTACAATCCCTAAAATCTCACCAGGCTGTAACGAAATATCTTGGTTGCGAATCACTCGTAATGGACCTTGAAAGGTTTCGATGGTAATGGACACATTGCGCACATCAACAATTGCGTTATTCATTATCTATCTCCTTCCTTAGGGTCTAATACATTGCGTAAGCCATCGCCAAGGAATGCGAAACCAAGCATGGTAACGCTAATGGCAACAGCAGGGAAAATCAATTGGAATGGATAAGAGCGCATGCTACTAATTCCTTCAGAAGCTAATACACCCCAGCTCGCCATCGGTGCGTTTACACCTAAACCGATAAAACTAAGGAATGCTTCTGTAAAAATAGCCTCTGGAATGGCCAATGTTAAGGTAATGATGATTGGACCAACACAGTTAGGCAAAATATGACGCAATAAAATGCGATGCTTTGGAATACCCATAGCTTCTGCAGCTATGATGTATTCTTCGTTTTTAACTTTCAAAATTTGGCTACGTACGATACGGGCCATATTAAGCCAGTACGCGATGCCCAATGCTACGAAAATAGATGTAAGGCCAGGGCCTAGTACAACCATTAACAAAATCACGTATAACAAGAGTGGAATACCGTACAAAACATCTACGATACCCATCATAATGCGGTCAACCTTGCCGCCTAAGTAACCTGCAATACCACCGTAAGCAACGCCAATTACAAGATTGATAAAGGCAGCCACAAAACCAATGGTCAAGGAAATGCGAGCACCGTACATAACGCGAGTGTAAATATCGCGGCCTAATGTATCAGTACCAAACCAATGACTAAAACTTGGACTTTGGTTGGCATCGATTAAGGATTGATCCGCATAAGTATAAGGTGAAATTAGGGGGCCTAAAATAGCCAATACAATCATCACGAGAATGATGCTTGCCCCTACTACAGCCAAACGATTCACCTTGAACCGCTCCCATTTACTAGGGCGCTTAATAAAACTAGTCAGTTCTTCTTGAGGGGCCCGTTCAATAGGTAAAAAATCTTCCTTATTCATCTGTCCCCTCCTCTGTCGTAACACGTGGATCGATTAATGGATAAATCATGTCCACTAAAATATTAAGAAATACTACTAGAGCACTATAGAAAATCGTAATGCCCAAAATAACAGTGTAATCACGGTTATAAATAGATGTTACGAAATACTGTCCAAGACCAGGAATGGCAAAAATTGTTTCTACAATAAAGCTACCTGTTAAGAGGCTCGCCGCCAATGGGCCTAAATACGTAATAACTGGTAAAATCGCATTGCCTAGTGCATGACGCATCAAAATAGTCCAAGCCCCTAAGCCTTTCGCACGAGCAGTACGAATATATTCTTGTTGATACACATCTAATAAGCCACTGCGCGTTAAACGAGCAATGAATGCCATCGGTTGTGCAGCCAATGTTAAAACGGGTAATACCATATACGATGGACCGCGCCACAAAGCTACTGGAAACCACCCAAGCTCAAAGCCCACTACATATACAAGGACAGCACCGATAATAAATGTAGGCACTGAGATTCCCAATGTCGATAACACGGTCACAGCATAGTCTACAATACTATTCGGTCGCATAGCACTAATCGCCCCCGCTGTAATACCACCCACTACAGCTACCATTAAAGATAACAAGCCTAGCTGAGCAGAAATTGGAAATGCATCACTAATAATATCGTTCACACTACGACCTTCATACTTAAATGATGGCCCCAAATCGCCGGTAATAACACCACCTAAATAATCTCCATACTGTTTCCACACGGGATCATCAAGATGATACTTTGCTTCGATGCTTGCTTTCACCTGAGGCGGCAATTTCTTTTCTGTTGTAAAAGGTCCCCCCGGAATTGCGTGCATTAACGCAAATGTTACGGTAATGATGACCCATAAGATTATGATTGCGCCACCTAGGCGTCGAAATACATACCTTGTCATTTCACTATCCTCCATTAAAAGTCTATCCGTTTTATTATACTACATTATGAAGTTAATTTCATGAATAGCATCATTACATTTACAGAAAGCCGTACATAACGTACAATAAAATATATAATTATTTGGAGGTGTCTATGACAGCAGTACCTAGAGTATTAACAATTCAAGATATGAGCTCAATCGGCCGCTGTGCCCTAACCGTTATGATTCCCATCATCAGTGCTATGCGCTGCCAGGCAGTACCTTTGGCTACAGCCGTTTTGAGCAATCACTTGGAGTACCCCCATTATGAGTTTGTAGATTTATCGGCTCACATGAGGGATTTCATGGACTGTTGGGATAAAAACGAAATCGACTTTCACGCTATTGTAAGTGGTTTCTTGGCATCGCCAGAACAAATCCACCTTGTGGAGGAAGCAATCGACCGTTTTGGCAATAATGGACAAATGGTCATCGTCGATCCAGCTATGGCGGACGATGGTCGCCTCTACTCAATCTACACGCCTGATATGGTGGTCGCTATGCGCCAACTTGTTTCCAAGGCTCATATTGTAAAGCCCAATTATACAGAGGCTTGCTTCTTATTAGATATTCCATTTTCTACAGATCCTATTAATGATGATGAATTGCGTGATCGTTGTAAACAATTACATCACATGGGGCCTGATATGGTTATCATGACAAGCGTTCCATCTGAAACACATGCGGTCATCGCCGTCTATGATGGGCCTACAGACTTTTTAAAAACCTACTCTATACCTCTTGTCCCTGTAAAAGCAACAGGAACCGGAGATATTTTCACCGCTGTATTATCAGGTGCAGTAATGAGGGGATATTCACCTTATGATGCAGCAGAACTGGCAATGAATTTTACTACTAAAGCAATTCAAGCTACAGTAGATACTGTAAAATCAATGAAACATGGTGTAGCATTTGAGCTAGTCTTGCCAGAATTAACTCAACTATAAGCTATACATAAAGGGGAACTTATGGATTTACTCTATGTTGTATTACGAACATTGCTCATATGTGCCATCGGTTTACTCATTGCATTCCAAGGGCGTCGCATGGGCTTATCGATTTTTAACCTGACGGGACGGTTAAATCGACTACAATTCATCATATGCTTTATCGCTCTGATGATTCTATTCCACATCGTTCACTATATCGATGATCTATTCTTGGACTTTGTTGTCTCTTTACCTGCATATTGGTTTACAAGAATTATTATTTGGATTTTACTTGCAGCCCTCTTCCCATTATCTTGCATTTTATTTGGTCGTCGTATTCACGACATCGGCTTTAATGCATGGGCAGGGATTCTCTGGTCGGTAATTATGATCTTCATCAATACCTACTCTGCTGTATCTCCATTCAATTACTTGCTTGAACTCTTCATATGGCTCATCGGTTTCCTATTCTGGGTATTGCCTGGTCAGCCAGAACCAAATCAATATGGTAACCCACCATTTATGCCTGTAAATCGACCAACTTATGAGTCGATGCAACAACCTAAAACAGAAACAGAGCGAGAAATTAGAAAAACAGTCCGTAAACGTCGTAAAAAACGGTAAAACGATAAGAAAATTTAATCATGAAATAGAAAAAACGTATCTCTAAAGAGATACGTTTTTTCTTTCTTATGTTGTTAAAACCATTTAGTTCATGATCAACATTAACTCAATTAATGTACAACCAATATAGGCGATGATAAACTTAACCTTTTGTTTACGGGCTCTATCATCATCGGCTATCTTAAGTCGATTAGCGAGGAATCGCTTGTCGCGAATTTGTAACAACAAATGTTTAATTCGCTCTTGGCTTTCATTAGCAGTACACTCATCACAGTCAGAGGTCAGCGTAGCCTGCTGCATGAAGATGCGACGATGGAGCTTGCGCATTTGAATCTTAATATTATTATGTACAAACGCACTTTGCCACTGTTTACGAGAGTCAAAATACATGTACAAATACCGCGGAATATTCATAACCAAGAAGGAAATGATGAAAATCCCTAAGGAAATTAAGAAGTACGTGGAGAATGAGAACTCCAACGTTTCAGTTGGCAAGTAATGATGCAAGATAACAAAGGTAATCCATACACCAATCGGCAATAAAAGAACTGCCGCAATATCGATAGAACGTAGCCAACTAGTACGAGTTGGTACATCTGGCACCGTAAAGGTATCTACTGGATCATGGAATGCATAGTAATCAAGCTGCAATACAGATTGACTAGTACGAGGATTCCCCAAAAGAACGGGACCATTACTACCAATATGGCGTTCTGGTAACGGTATAAATTTCTTTACTTGTGTATTTGGTAATAGGTCAAATTGAATAATGCCTTTTTTCTCAAAGCGTACAGTTGAACCCTTTTCACCTAATGCAATAGGATTAAAGAATACGCCAAATAGGCTGAGGCACCAGTTACCTACTAAATGTAAAAGGGAGTTTAAAATAAACCCACCTGTATCTATATTATTTGTATCAAGGCGAATCGCAAAGGATGATGAGTAATCATCAAACCATAGATCCTCTAAGGTGAATTCCACATTAATCACATTCCCCCATTTAGTAATAATGGATAGGAATATTTGGTTATTTGGTTCAAATTCAAATGTTACAGCATAAAAGAACCAGTGATTGCGAAGAGCGGCACGCAACATACGATTGATAGTGTCTTCTTCTATATATAGCAACCGATGGTCAAACAAATCTTCTTCTAAAGGAGTATTTTCTATAATAGGCTCCTTATTTACCGCCGTATCACGATCAGATAATGCTTCATCCACCAAAGCTCTTAATTTGGTGAAAATTTTAGTCATAACCCCTCCAAGGGTGAGAAATTAGCTTTCGATATAAAAATTATACCATATACTGCATGATTTATCGATAAAAGACTCCCATATCTACTATTAAATATCGGTATACATAAAGCCCCTTTCGCATAGCGCAAGGGGCTTTATTACTGTACTTTAATATACTACCTATTATAAGTTAATAATTATAATAGATACTTATACTGATATTAATTTTTATTGAATACTTGCCATAGATAGATAGCAATATTCGTAGAAATGACCACGCAACGCTATGAGCTCTTCATAGGTGCCATCTTCCACAATTTCACCTTTATCCATAAATAATATGCGGTCCATTTGCTCTAAACCTTCTAATTGATGGGTAATATATAAGCATGTTTTACCTTCTACGTAGTGCATCAAATCGCGATGTAAAGCTTTTCGAGTTACTTGATCTAAGCCTTCTAGTGGTTCATCTAATAAAACAATTTGAGGGTTTCGCAAAAATAATCTTGCTAACGCCACACGTTGACGTTCACCGCCACTTAGTCCATGTCCACCACTACCAACGATTGTATGTATACCATCGGACAGCTTATCTACAACATTTTGCAAGGATGCACGGTGTATGGCTTGCTCTAACTCATTAGCTGTTGCTTCCGGTCTGGCAAGGCGAATATTATCACCAAAGGACGCATGGAAAATATAGGTGTCCTGAGTAATGGTACCTAATGCATTACGCCAGGTATCCATAGAAATATCCTTTAATTCTACATCTCCCACATGGATAGAACCGTTGTAATCATATAAACGCTCTAGCATATTAAATAATGTAGTCTTACCGGAACCACTGGCACCCACGATGGCAATCGACTGACCTTGTTTAATATCCAATCTAAGGTTCTCGTAGATAGTATGCGCATGATCATAGCCAAAGGATACATTTGTAAAAGTAATATCTCGATTTGGATTAAAAGGCTTAGGCTCTAATGGCTCTACAACCGGTAATGGCTCATTTGCAAGTGCTATAAGACGGCTTGTGGCTACTTTACTTTCAGCACCGTGATGGACCGCTGCAATCATCGGTTGTAACGCTTCAAACCAAGCTTGCGTACCAATAGCGGCTACCGCCACCATTACGCTAGCCCACGCCCCAGTTAATACATTAGCAGCCATAATCGCTACCACAACAACAGTTAACTGAACACCGCCTAGGAATAATGTGTTGCCTAAGTTCATACCACGATCAATAGTTCCTTTATGCCCGTCAACATGTCTCATCATCTGTTGAATTCGTTTATATACAAGATTTTCATTGCCATAGCTAATAACATCTTCGAGGCTATCCATAGTATCACTTAACAGTGCTTTATAGTCCCCTTGTTGAGGCCCAATAGCACGTAGAGATTGTTTATTATGGGCGTAAACAACTAATGGTACTACTACCCCTAAAACAAGAGCTGCCATTAAAATTGGCATAACCAAGCTATCATCAATCGTAGATGCTCCATAAGCAACTAACGCCGTCAAAGCAATGGCTGCTACAGGTGGAATCAGAGTTCGCAAGTAGAAGAATTGTAATACCTCTATATCCCCCATAATGCGACCGAGCATATCACCGGCACCAAATCGTTTTAAAATAGCTGGTGCTAATGGCTCCAAATGTGCATAGAACCACAGGCGCAAACCATAGAGGCCTTGGAAGGCCATACGATGCGATGTGTAACGTTCAAAATAACGACATACTGCACGACTAACACCAAAGAAACGAACCCCTACGATGGCAAGACTTAAATAGGTAAGACCTGGTTGTAACGCAGCCGACGCTAATAACCAAGATGAAACTGTTAACAAACCTACATTCATGAAGACCGTGAGGAATGTAAATATCAAGGCTAACACTAAGGACCACTTAGCAGGACTTAGAACTGCGAATAATAGCTTCCACCCTTGTAAGCCCATTTTCTGTATCTTCACATCATGTTTATCAAGTGTAGATGATTTAGTCACCGCATCAGTAATAACTTCCTGTTTCTTAGCATCAATAATACACGCCTGTTTCAGAGTTTCATCCATAGCAGCTATATGTTGCGCAGTTGAATATTTACCTGCTTTTAATTCTTCTTCTATGGCAGAAGAGAATTGTCCCAAGCCAGATGCTACGAGGTCTTTAAAATAACCATCCACAGCAACTAGCTCTTCATAAGAGCCTTGTTGAATAATGATGCCTTGTTTTAAAACATATAGTTTAGAAGCCCAGTGCATCGTTTGTAAGCGATGCCCGATAATGATGACAATCTTATCCTTCATCAATTGTTGAATAGCTGTACTGATGATAGATTCCGTTTTTACATCTAAATGGGCTGTTACTTCATCGAGAATCAGCACCTGCCCCTTCCGTAGGAATGCACGTACTAAGGCAACCCGTTGACGCTCACCACCACTTAAACCTAAACCACCTTCTCCGATGACCGCATCAAGACCGTCAGCATGACGACTGATGACATCTAAGAGTTGAACCTCTTTACAAGCATCAATAATTTCTTTATCACTTACATCCATGCCAAAGGATAGAACCTCACGCAAGGTACCTTTCATAATGTGTGGATGTTGAGATACATAGGTAATTTGTTGGCGCCACCAGTCGATATTTAAATCACATATATCATGACCATCTACTGTTACTGTACCACGCGGCGCTTGCAAGAACCCGCCTACAATATGTGCAATAGTGGACTTGCCCGCCCCACTTTCACCAACGAGCATAATAGGTGCATTGCGTTTAGCCTCAAGCGTTATATGGCGAACTCCATTATCACTATTCTTATAGGTAAAAGTTAAATCCTTAATCTCAATATGTTCTACAGAACCATCTAATCTTGTGGTCCCACCAACAGGTAAGGATGGTTCACGATTCATAAAGTCTTCGTATTTTAAAATTGAAGTTTTACCTGCCATTCCCGTGTGGAAAGCAGCACCCAATTGTCTAAACGGTGTATAAAACTCTGGTGCCAATAGCAAAATAAAGAACGCTGGGAAGAAGGCAATCTCACCATCTAGCAAGGTTAAGCCTAGATATACTGCAATCAAGGCCGTACTAATGGTGCTTACTAGTTCTAGCACCAATGCTGATAAGAATGCTACGCGCAATACTTTTAAAGTAGAATCTTTAAACTCTTCAGATAAGCGACCAATAACTTTAATTTGATCTTTTGCACGACCAAATAATTTAAGCGTAGTAATCCCTTGCAGAACATCTAAGAAATGCCCTGACAAAAAGCTCATGCGCTCCCATTGCTCTTTATTTAATCGATCAGCTTGCTTACCGATTAGAATCATAAAGAATGGAATCAATGGCACCGTAACAATCAAGATAATACCAATAATCGGTAATGCATCTACGATAGCAATCCCCATGATGAGCGGAATCATAATAGCGTATAAGATTTGAGGAATATAACGAGCTACATAAGCATCAACCTGTTCCAAACCATCCGTAAGCAAATGAATTACATCACCGTGACGCTCCTTATGCTGTACACCAAGCTTAAACATATGCTCTAAGGCATGCTCTCTAAAAGATGCTTTCACAGCACTGCCCAAACGATTTGCCACAGCCTCTTGTATATAATGAGCTAACAATCGCACAATAATGGCAATCGTCAAATACGAAATTGTATTCATCTCATCAGCTAAGGTATTCTCTAAAAATATAAAATTATTAATTAAGGTTCCAAAGAACCAAGCTTGCCCAACAATGGACAGACTTTCTACTAAGCAGGTTAATCCCAGTAGTAAAAGCTGACCTTTATGTTCTAGCAGCGCTTTAAAAGCGGTACGCTGTATCATATTATCCTCTACGGTAAAACTACTAAAAATATAAACTCAAATTGATTAGATTTCCTCTATCTAAGTCGTACTCAGATTAAGCTAAACTATAATCTAATTGAGTCCAAATGAATCTAAATTTATCAATATTATTCATCTTACCACAAAAAAGAGGCGTGCCGCTACGGCACGCCTCACATTGAGACCTAAATTTTACAACTCACCAGAGTTATAAAGCTATTCTATTAATAGTGTAAGTCTTTTTCTGTTACACGATGACGGAATGTCCAGTATACCCAGCTTTGGTAAACCAAGATAATTGGCACAAATACGAAAGCTACACAAGTCATCAATGTTAATGTGTAAGTAGAGTTACTTGCATTTGTAATAGTTAAGCTCCACTCAGGATTCAAAGAAGAAACCATGATGCGAGGGAACAAACCAGCAAAGTAAGCAGCCGTTACAGAGATAACGGTTAAGGAGCTGAATACAAAGCCCCATTTTGTATTACGAGTACGTGTTGCGCCCCAAGAAATAAGGAAGAACACGATTGCCAACGCAAAGCAAACAATTGCCAATACGGAGTTGAACAAATCTGTAAATACATAAGTTGCACCTACCAATGCTAATGCACCGATAGCTGTAGGAACACCTACTACCAAGGAAGCTGCACGAGCGCGTTCAGAAATAGCACCAGCAGTTTTGATAGAAGTGAACAAACCACCGTGGTATGTAAATACCAAGATGAAAGCGATGCCACAAAGCACTGTGTATGGGCTTAACAAATCAAAGAATGTACCTACATACGTCATGCTTGCATCGATTGGCGTACCTTGGATCAAGTTACCAACCGTAACACCCCACAATAATGCAGGAATCAAGGAACCAAAGAAGATGCAGTAGTCGAAAGTTTTACGCCATAACAAGTTAGGGCTCTTGGAACGGAACTCGAATGCTACGCCACGCATGATAAGCGCTGCAAGCATCAAGAATAACGCCAAGTAGAAACCACTGAACAATGTAGCATATACATGAGGGAAGGATGCGAATAATGCACCACCTGCAGTAATCATCCAAACCTCATTACCGTCCCATACAGGACCTAAGGCATTGATCATTTGACGACGTTCAACGTCAGTTTTACCGATGAATGGTAACAAAATACCAGTACCATAGTCAAAACCTTCTAACAAGAAGAAGCCAGCGAATAGTACAGTAATTAAGATAAACCATACCACTTCAAGGTTATTAAAAATTAATTCCATAATCTCGCCTCCTCTTTTTCAACTACATCGTGAGATGGGTTGCCATCTGGACCTTTTTTGATGTGTTCTACAGCAAGGTAGATAGCCGCAATAGCTGCTACGATGTACACAAGGGTAAAGCCGATGATTGTAGTCATAATTTCTGGAGCTGTAACGGATTTAGAGGCACCGTCTGCAGTCAATTGTAAGCCATATACAAGCCATGGTTGACGGCCCGCTTCAGCTACAAACCAACCAGTGGAGTGAGCGATGAATGGCAATGGCAACATCCAGAACATAATTTTCAAGAATGTGCGATTTTCAACAAGTTTGTCTTTTGCATTAAGGATAAGACCTACGAATGCAACAAGTAACATAAGGGAACCAGCTGCAACCATGACACGGAATGTCCAGAAGATTGCTGGAACGTCTGGAATATAGTTACCAGGACCGTATTGAGCTTCAGCTTTAGCTTGAAGATCTTTGATACCTTCTACTTTACCAGAAGTGAAGGAGTTTTGAGTCAAGAAGGACAAGCCACCAGGAATTTCAAGAGCGCTTGTGTTCTTTTGAGCTTTAGTATCGATGTTAGCAACTAAAGAGAATGGAGCTGGATCTTGTGTTTCCCACAAAGCTTCCATAGCAGCCATTTTCATAGGTTGTACTTTTGTAATGTATTGACCTTGGTGATGACCTGCCATTGCGCCTAAAGTGCCGAATACAAGGGCAATAACCATGCCCCATTTAGCAGAACGACGGTAGAATTCTGTCGCATTATTACGCAATAAGTGCCATGCACTGATTGCCATAATGATTACGCCTGCTGTTAATAGACCATTCAACACGATATGGAAGAATTGGCCAGGTACATAGCCATTTTGAACAATTGTCAGGAAGTTTTCCATCTCTGCACGGCCATTGCGCAATACAAAGCCTACAGGATGTTGCATGAAGGAGTTCGCTACGAGAATCCAGAACGCAGATAGGTTTGTACCTAATGCTACCAACGTAGCTACAAGGGCGTGAACGCTTTTATTTAAGCGGTCCCAACCGAAGATCCAAACACCCATGAATGTAGATTCCAAGAAAAATGCCATTAATGCTTCAAGGGCCAATGGAGCGCCGAAAATGTCACCCATAAAACGAGAATATTCTGCCCAGTTCATACCGAAATGGAATTCCTGAACGATACCAGTTACCACACCCATGGCAAAGTTGATTAGGAACAATTTGCCCCAGAATTTTGCCATTTTTTTGTACACTTCTTTACCTGTAGACACATATGTCCACTCTAAGATAGCGACAATCACTGTCATGCCTAGTGTGAACGGCACAAACAACCAGTGATAGATAGATGTTAGCGCAAATTGTAATCGAGCTAAATCTACAGCTTCAAACATGTGTTTTCCTCCTTAGAATAAAAAACTTACATCACTTGATGAGCTTTTACTAAAAACCTTGAATCATTGTGCTTGTAAAAAAGGTAAGGACCCCGCTACAATAGTTTGTTCACGTTGCGCGAGGATTTTAAAGTTAACCTCTTTCAACTGACCAATTAATTGATGCTGAATCGTCCCCATTGCTTCATTTATAGCACAATGCCCCTTACAAGATTTAGAGCAAGAACCTACATCATATAAACACCGTTGTAAATACGCATCCCCTTCTACCGCTCTAATTACATCGAGCAATGAAATCTCTTGAGGGTCTCGATTGAGGGCAAACCCACCATCTACACCGCGGAAGGATTTCATAATCCCTGCTGCAATGAGACTACGCATAATCTTGAGCAAAAATCGTTCTGGAATCAATTCTTGCTCAGCCAATACAGCACCTGTTATCTTCGTACCCGAAGGTAACATCGCCATATGTAAGACCATGCGAAATGCATAATCCGTGGCCTGATTTAATTTCATAAGGTCTCCTTTCTCGTGCACTCGGACAAACGTATTACTAAATCTAGTATAATCGAAATAAAACAATACTGCAATGGTATTGTTTATATATTGAGAATTAAACAAACCAGTTTTTATGCCCCTAGTTTATGTCTTACATGGCAAATTTAGAGTCTATAATGATAATATTTCATACCTAATCAGAACCACCCGTAAAACGGGTGGTTTGCTCACGGGCTATAAGCCCGTAGTACTAGGCCAGCGTCTAAAGGCGCTGGCTTTCACTACGTTCAAGCC
>NZ_JAHABE010000026.1:0-5158 GCF_018376515.1 Veillonella sp. oral taxon 158
CACCCTCAAACTTCTCCAGAAAAAGATTAAACCCTTATAACACTAGTAAATATCTAGTGTTATAAGGGTTTTCACACACACTTTTTGTCCTATAAGCCCCTTTTTATTACATATTACTTATTGTAAAGCTATGTCGCTTAAAACCAATGAGATAAATCAAACTCTTCACCAATCGTTGCTTTCACATGAGCTCGGCCTAAGTAAAGACCTAGCAAGGTCAAGCTAATTTTAGACATCGGCGTTTTATCAAACACATCTGCCAAGTCCAAAAGAACTGGAGAAATATCATCCATAATATCACGCGCCTCTTGTCCTCTGAAAGCAGTTGGTTTGCTCTTCATGAGTGCCAAAAGATCTCGTTGAACCATGGAGTCAGAAATACGAGTTTGTCTAAAGAAGCGTGGGGCCAAGGATTCATCAACTAAAGCCAATTTATATAAATTGGAGTTTAAGCTACGCACCACATAGCGTGGATCTACACCGCGACCATCGGTAGCACGGAATAGCTCTTCCTTAGAGAAGCCACGGTAGTTAAATACAAGCGGATAAGAATTAGATAATACTTGTGCCAATGTAATTGGCTCACGTTCCTCTTGAGTACAGCGCAAGTAATCAAGCTGACGATAGAAGGAATGATTTTGAGGCAAATCAGAAATAAATGGCTCAATATATTTTTCTACGTAATGTTGGAAATGAATCAATCCATAGTTATTGGAATTTCTAGAGTATTGCAATAATAAAGTTAACGCCATAACTTGGAAGTGACCTAGTGTTAAATGTGGTAATATGCGCAATGCATCAAAGGCTACTAGATATGGCGTACTAGATTTAGGAGATTGCACAACATCGAGGAAAGCCCCTAACGCAGCGGACTTCATCCACTCCGTATTTGTTGCAGCATACGCCTTTTGCATACTCATCAAAGCTTCTTGAATAACAATATTATCTAGCAACGCATTTACTTCAGCTAGCTTTGTAATGTTAAGTGCTGCTAAAGCATCTCTTGTAATATCTTCTACATAATATTGTGTATCCCCATGTAGCACACCAAAAGAATGTACAAATGGAGCAATAGCTAGTTCAATGCATCTATCTTCATGTGCAGCTTTAGCCCATTGACCAGTAGGAACCTCTTCATCAACTAAACTTGCTGCAGCTAACTGTGCCTCAATTTCAGACGCATCAAATAGGCGAGTTTCATCTAATACAGATGGACCTTCCGCAGTTTGTACCTCATCAGCGCCGCCAATCATTTGAGTGACTTCCATATTTTCAACTTCATCAGCAGCTAAGACCTCTACAGATTCGCCCATAGCAATGGTGTCCTCTACAGAAATCGGTCGATTACGAAGCTCATCAGTTACCTTGTCTAAGACAATAGTTTTATCCATTAATGGAGTAGCTTGATTGCCATTTGAATGCTTGATATCGGAAACAGCACTCATCACAATAGTTTCATCTGAAACAGAAGGGGTTGCTACTTTCTCATTTTCACCGACAGTAGATTCATCATGTAAAACTTCACCTTTTGTATCATCAGCTGCAGGCTCAGTCTTTGTAGATTGAGAGTTACTACTTTCACTAGTATTAGACTCAGTACTTGTTACAGCATCATTGTGATCACCTAAGGCTAAGGAGTAACCGTTAGATGTATTTTCTACATGTGTATTCTTACCATCTCTTCGATTGAAAGATGTATCTGTAGAATCAACTAAAATCTCTGCAGATTCATCATCTAAAACCTCTGTAGATTTATTCTGTAAAACTTCGCCAGATTGACCTTCAGTAGAATCAGCAATCGATGCAGTATATACATTAGTACCACCTGCATGCGTTACCGTTACATCACCATGCTTAGATTCCGTTGCAGTTGGACTATCATTCTTCGCTTCAACATTATTGTCTTCATGTGAATTTCTATTCGTCTTAGGCTTTGATTGACTTTCACCATCACCACGACTAAAAACGGCGTAGCAAATAGCAAAGAAGCCTAATGCCACGACGGCCAATACAAAATATGGTATTACGTTTGACATACTATCCCCCTACATCAACGCTTCATTATATGCAGCACGTTCCCCGCCGATGCTCTTTGGACGAACACGACAGGCAGTTACATGGGCTTCCCCAATTTCCTTTAAACTAAGCCGTACTGGTACTGTAACATGTTTCATGTGCATGCCTATGAAAGTATCCCCAATATCGATACCTACATCAGCTTGAATAAATTCAACCATTACAGGATCACCAAAACGTTCATATGCAGTTACTGCCATCGCTCCACCTGCATGACGTTGAGGCACTACATTTACCTCTTCCTCCCAAGTCATTGCACTACGCTCCATAACAAGAGCGCGATTAATATGTTCACAACATTGAACTGCCAAATTAAGGCCTCTCGCCTTAACAGCTGTATATATTTCATCAAATACGACCTGAGCCACATCTAGATGGGAATCAGTGCCGATTTTTTTACCTACAATTTCGCTAGTGGAGCAGCCCACAACGAATAGTTGACCTTCTCGAACCTTTGCCAAATCAAGTAATTCAGCCATCGCTGTGCGAACTGACTGACGAATAGTTTCTACAGAAGTCATGTTATCGCCTCACTCACTTTGAATGTATAAAATCTATATGTATATTATCATAAAATAGACAAAATCGGTAGACTTTACTCTACATATAGGTAGTGAACATCTCCTGATATTAACTTATAAACTGTAAAAGTATATCCTTATATTATTATCATACTATTAAAGAATGAAGACAACAAAAAGAGGCTTGCAAATGCAAGCCTCTTTTAATCACTCAACGGTGATATTAGATTTTTCTGTAAGGTTTTTGGCCTTCTTCGTAGAAGTTGTTACCTTCAGTATCGCCAACTACGATGCAAGGGAAGTCTTCAACTGTCAATTCAGCCAAAGCTTCTGGACCAAGTTCACCATAAGCAAGTACTTCGTATTTTTTGATGGATTTTGCAATCAATGCTGCAGCGCCACCAACTGCTGCGAAGTATGTGCAACCATTTTTCTTCATGGATTCAACTACTGCTGGTTTACGGGAACCTTTACCGATCATGCCTTTGATACCTTGATCAAGCATTGTTGGTGTGTAAGCGTCCATACGACCAGAAGTTGTAGGACCAGCGGAACCAATTGGATCACCAGGTTTTGCAGGTGTTGGGCCAAGGTAGTAAACGAATTTGTTAGTCCAATCGATTGGTAATTTTTCGCCACGTGCTAAAGCTTCAGTCATAACTTTATGAGCAGCGTCACGAGCGGAGTAAATTTTGCCAGTGATAAGAACGCTATCACCAACTTTTAATTTACGGGAAAACTCTTCATTATATTCTTCAGTGTTAATGCGAATTGTTTCAGCCATTGTAATGTTACCTCCTATCGATTAAAGTTCTGCGTGAGCATGACGAGCTGCATGGCACATGATAGTAACTGCAACAGGAAGACCAGCGATATGAGTTGCACCCCACTCGATGTTTACACCAAGACAAGTTGTAGTGCCGCCCAATTGTGGACCGATACCAGTTTTGTTAACCATTTCCATGATTTCTTCTTCTAATTTTGCATAGTCAGCATCTTTATGAGGTGTGCTAATATCGCGAAGCAAAGCTTTTTTGGACATAACTGCTGCTTGGTCCATAGTGCCACCGATACCTACGCCAAGTACGATTGGAGGGCATGGGTTAGGGCCAGCTTTTTTAACGATTTCAAGAACTGCATTTTTAACGCCTTCAACGCCGTCAGCAGGAACAAGCATAGCTACGCCAGATTTATTTTCGGAACCGAAACCTTTAAGCTCTACTTGGATATCTACTTTATCGCCAGGAACGATATCAGTGTAGATAATAGCTGGAGTGTTGTTTTGAGTGTTCTTACGGTTGAACAATGGCTCACCTACAACGGATTTACGAAGGTAACCTTCGACGTAACCAGCTGCAACGCCTTCATTGATAGCTTCAGTAAGGTCGCCACCAACGAAATGAACGTCTTGACCTACTTTTAAGAATACCATTGTCATACCAGTATCTTGGCAGTATGGACGATCTTCAGCATCAGCGATTTCAGCGTTTTCGATGAGTTGATCAAGAACGATACGACCTACTGGAGACTCTTCTGTTTCACGACCTTTTTTCAAGCCTTCATAGATGTCTTTTGGCAAGTGGTAAGCTGCATCCATACATAATTGACGGATAGTTTTTGTAATTTCAGATACTTGGATCTCGCGCAAGATAATCCCTCCTCAGGAAAAATTGAATATTAATTCTAATACCGTGAGATAACTTTTAATTCTCAAGCGTATAAGATATGTAAAACTCATACACATTGAGATTTACTCTATGCATCAATCGTAACACACAATATACAGCCTTTCAACGCCTCAACTATACAGTTTTCTCAATGCTTTTTAGCTTTCTGAGAATTGTTTTCACGAATATTCTTGTATATATTTCGGTATTTCAATAGACTATATATACCATGTTTTATAATGATGAAAACTCTTTCATAATGTGATAAAAGTCATAGTTTATCATACATTAATCTTATTTTCATGCCCCTTTTCTATAGAGACTTTCTAATATATAGATTTAGTTTATAATTAACCACAAACCTAGACTATATCTAATAAGATAAATACACTTTTTTATTAACTGATACTACTTTTCAAATAAACCTTTTAAACTTTTCTACAATGCATATGTATACCGATTATCTTCAATATACTTATATTGCTAACTCTCATTAATATTTCGTCATTTAAGCCCTTGCAAATACAGTAACTAACTGTGTTTTTCAAACTCTATAGACTTTATTAATTTTAGTGACTTTCTTATCAATATTTTTAATAACTAATTTTACGTATAAAGTTATGTGTTTTAGTCATACTTAACGAGGTCTATTTTATAGTAATTTTAAAAAAAAGGCTTGCTTTTATAATTAATCTAACATATAATAACAATCGTACCATTCCTCGATAGCTCAGTCGGTAGAGCAATCGGCTGTTAACCGATCGGTCGTAGGTTCGAGTCCTACTCGAGGAGCCATTCTGGCCCGTTGGTCAAGCGGTTAAGACACCGCCCTTTCACGGCGGTATCCCGGGTTCGATTCCCGGACGGGTCACCACATGGACGATTAGCTCAGCT
>NZ_JAHABE010000027.1:0-3656 GCF_018376515.1 Veillonella sp. oral taxon 158
GCTGTTGAATTACAAAACGCCTCAAGAAGTCTTCATTGAAGAAGTTAATAAAGTTATGGATTTACAGAGTGTTCAATTTCATATTGCAATTTAAGATCATAAGAAAATACATATGGTTATATAAATAAAGAAGGAGTACAACTGTTACAGTTGTACTCCTTCTGTTGTAATGCTTATAGAGAAACTCTATATTTCTGTTTACCGTGGTGCGTACATGATGATATATACACCTACGATGCAAACGAGACCGCCGATGATATCATATGTATCTGGTCGCAAGCCGTCTACAAGCCAGCCCCATAGAATAGAAAGGGCGATGAATACGCCACCATATGCTGCGTACACTTTGCCAAAGCTTGCTTCTGGTTGGAAGGTAGGAATGATACCGTATAAAAATAGAATAATAGCACCTGCGATTAAATAGAGGGGGCCTTTATCATCGCGCATGTAAAGCCATACAAGATAACCGCCACCAATCTCAGCAAGTCCTGCTAGTATAAAGAAGAGGATAGATAAGAGCATAATAACCTCACTGTATTCTACTACATTAATTGAAATCTATTCTCTATTTTACAACCTAGATTAGAAGAGAGCAATTATTTTATATCCTTAGATTAATAATTGTTTAAAATGAAGGCGAAAATGTACTCAAAAATAGATTCTAATAGTAATGGCATCTAGTGATGGAATCGAGTTGTATTGTGTATAAAAAAACCCGTACACCTAAAAGGTATACGGGGTTTAGTTAGCTTTTATAAGCTTGGTGGTGATTCGCTATGTACATAGTCCATAAAGGTATGCATAGTTTCTGTTTTGGAGTTATTTTTCTTAAATGCAAAGCACACTTGTAGTTTGAATGGTTTTTCTAAAGGTACAAAACCATCAGTGATGCCTAAGGAGTTTAAAATTTGTTTTGCTACGATGCAACCAGAATTATTTTTTTGGCAATAGTCGATCATTGTGTAAGGGTTGGATAAGCGGCTACCACGGATGTGTAGATTTTGTTGACCATTGCCTACGTAGTTTTTCAATGTGCGATACATGAAGTATTTAGGTGGATACATGAGCAAAGGTTGTTGCTGAATCGCTTTCAAGCTAGCGGTTTCCATGCCTTCTATTAAATTT
The DNA here is from genome assembly GCF_018376515.1 of Veillonella sp. oral taxon 158. Taxonomy (NCBI): domain Bacteria; kingdom Bacillati; phylum Bacillota; class Negativicutes; order Veillonellales; family Veillonellaceae; genus Veillonella; species Veillonella sp. oral taxon 158. The sequence goes on from NZ_JAHABE010000027.1 coordinate 1,126, forward strand.
GGTGCATAGTATACGAATTCGTCCTCTCTAAGAGCTGTAGATTCGTATGCGGACATATCTTTGTTATTTGGTAAATAGAGTAGAGCAATGTCGATACGATTTTCGCGTAAGTCGAGCATTAACTCTTCTTCTTCCATGTCATAGATGCTGACAGAGAACTCAGGATGATTTTGGAAGAAGTGTGATACGTAACCATTTAGACGAATATCACCTAAACTACGCAGTACACCGATGTTCAAAATCGGACGTTCCACCTTGCTTGCTAGGCGGATGGATTGAATAGCACGTTCTAATGTATCGAGAACTTGTTCTGCTTCTGGTAAGAATAATTCGCCTTCTGGCGTTAAACGGCTACCTCTTGTAGAACGGGAGATTAATTTCACACCAACTAAACGCTCTAATTTTTTCATTTGAGCGCTGAAAGCTGATTGTGTAATATTCATAGATTGTGCTGCTAATGTAAAGCTTCCTGTTTTATTATAAGTAATAAAACTTTGTAGCTCTTGCATTGTAGGTAACTCTTTCATGTTGTTCCCCCAATTTTGTAATAAGAATCCAATGATAACTATTACCTTACTTATTCATATTGTAGCATACTATAATTGTTTTTTCATCTAAATCTATAAAATATGATGAAGCATGCACAATCGATATAGCGTGTACTATTATCATAAAAAAGATTAATTAAAAATTGTGATTATGCACTTATTTCAATAACTTTCACAATTATCATTAATTGACATAAGTAAATGAAAATGATATTATACATGGGTACCATTATGTGTCGGTACAAGTTTTTTATTCAACTATGAGGTGATAATCACATGGCAACGAGAAGAGAGGCTCGATTCAAACTTTGTCGTCGCTTTGGTGTGAACGTATTCGGTCACGCAAAAGCCTTGAATCGCGTCAAAAAAGACCAACGTCAGAAAAAAATGTCTGAGTATGGCACACAATTATTAGAAAAACAAAAAGTTAAAGCTTACTACAACTTGCTAGAACGCCAGTTCGTACGCTATTATGATAAAGCGAAAAAAATGCAAGGTGTTACAGGTGAAAACATGTTGATCCTTTTGGAACAACGTCTTGATAACCTTGTATATCGCATCGGCTTCGGTAACTCCATTCGTCAAGCTCGTCAAATGGTAAACCATGGCCACATCTTGGTAAATGGTCGTCGTGTAGACATTCCATCCTACTCCTGCAAACCAGGTGACGTTATTGAACTTCGTGAAGCTTCCCGCGACAACGAAATGTTCAAAACTAATTTCCAAGAACTTCGTTCTTTCGAACTTCCTTACATTGAAAAAGACTTGGAAGGCTTCAAAGCTACATTCACTCGTCTTCCTCAACGTGAAGAACTTCCTATCGAAGTTAACGAAACACTTATCGTCGAATTGTACTCCAAATAATTTGGCGCTATTGCCCGCAGTGCTATGCACTGCGGGTTTTTGTATATATTGTGTTGTTTGTATTATTACTAAAAGATTATTTTGAGTATATAAATGAGTGAATTAATTAGATTTTTTCGAAATATTGATCCACAGTTTTATATCTGTATATTTGGTCTCATTGTAACTGGAATCGGCATATATAATCCTTTATTATTGGGCTTATACTCTCCTGATAACAGTTACAATGAAAACCCAATTATGATATTGATTTTTAGGCTTATTAGTGGGATGTTGTTTTTAATAATGGTTTTGTATTTATTATATCGGCTTGTTACAGGGACATGGTTTGGTACTTAATCTTGAGTATTTAGATTTTTCAATTAAATGAAAGTAAATATAGAATATTTCTTCTGCAGCAGAGAGAAAGCTAGAAAGTATTGGCCGTTTTAATTAAAGAGGTACTTTGGTAGAATATGTTTTTATTATCATATATTGAAAATATATCATTTAGTCATCTTATAATGATGATATCTCTAATTATTTTTCTTATATATTTTCTTATAAAAGTATTATTGGAAATCTTAAAAAAATATGGCTTTGTAACTTATACAATAGGTCGGGATTATGCTTGGTATAATTGGTTGAGCCTTGTTAATATCTTGTTTTCGTTAGCACTCATAGTATCATCTTACTTTATTGGCTCCGTTGATTTCTTTCAGTTTACTATATCGGAACGCATACTCTTAGGTGTTGTATTATTAGATGTATTATTATCATTTAATATACATAATCACTTATTAGAATATCGAGCATATAATCTTAAAGAGATTAAACGAATAGAATATACTACACAAAGAAAACATTATGTTAGGCAAGCATCTTATTTGATAATTATATGGTTGTTGAGCATATTAGTCTTTAATATTGATTTATGGCTTTTTTGATGTAAATACTCAACTAAGAAGTATGTTACGCGCTCATAGGGACCTTTTACTTGAAAGAAGACTAAAAGCGGTCTATTGGTGGTGCTATATGCATTCACCAAGACCGCTTTCTATTTCAGATATATTAAATTGTATGCCTACAGATGAATCGATTGCTGCTATCTACAAACGGTTATCTGATTATTGCCAAATA